>NZ_JAWOTX010000012.1:0-165831 GCF_033339115.1 Vibrio sp. 947
GAGTGGCCAAAGGGAGCAGACTGTAAATCTGCCGGCACTGCCTTCGATGGTTCGAATCCGTCCCCCTCCACCATATTGAAGAAGCCAGCTCATTGAGCTGGCTTTTTTCGTTTCAGGATCTTGATAGCATAGTCCTACTACAACGAACCCTTTCACTCCTAACCGAAACTCTTCTCGATTGAATACCTATCACGGTAAATAAGTGTTCAGAAATAGCGTAGGGAAAATGCTTGAGAACAAGGCGCAATTTTTCGATAAGTAGTTATTCTACAATCAAAAATTGCAACGCAGTTATCGAGTATTTTAACAAGCTAGAATGACCAGTTATTTACTACGATTGGTATAACCTATACTCAATCTCACTAAAGCAACCAACCCCATGTGAAACTCCACAAACAAAAGGCTGAGGAGCAGATCTTTACCCTACAAACAATGTACTAGCTATTTTGATTTTGTTAGTTCGTATGGCCTTAATATGAATGTTCAATATAAATAGGAAAACACTTGAGGACTTACTAGAAAAAGTGGGCTCGCAAAATTACCAAACGGACTCAATTAGTGATGTTTGCATAAAAACACGTACAAGAAATATAAATGATAGATACAAAAAATCCCGCAGGGGATGCGGGATTTTTACTAGTGACTAAATTGGTTTAAAGGTGACTAGCCTTGAATACCAACGATTAACCATGGCGCATTAGGCGCAGTCAAGTCACGCTCTAGGTGCCAGATATCTTCGATTTCTTCTTCAACACCTTCTACTGTGTCACGGTAACGACCGCTAAACTGCAGACTAAGCTGTGCTTTATTTGCATCGTAATCAGCACGGACGATCTCCGCATCAACGTACATTACGTCAGTATGCTGCTCACCGTCGAGCTTCGCGCGCTCTGCTTTTAGGTCTTCAAACAAGCTTGGAGAAACATATTCTTCAATAGTTTCTAGCTGGTTGTGATTCCACGCACCTTGCAGGATTCGATAGTGTTCACGAGAACCATTAATGAACGCTGCTTGGTCAAAACCCGGTGGGTAGTTATGTGGTACGTCTGTTTGAGCGCCAAAACCACCAAAGCCACCATTATTTGTGTTTGGTTGTTGCTCAAAGTTTTGCATGTTTGGTTGCTCAAACTTAGATGCGTTGCCACCAAATGCAGGCTGTTGACGATGCTGGTTCATACTGCCCTGCTTCGCACCTAGCATACCGCGCATTAGTTTAAAGATGACAAAGGCAATCAAACCAATAATTAGGATATCCATAAACTGGATACCTTCAAAAGCACCGCCAAAGAATGCAGCAAGTAGACCACCAGCAAGAAGTCCGCCTAGCAGCCCCCCCATAAGGCCTTTCTTACTTGAAGACTTTGTCGTCTGATCTTTGCCGACCGTATTGGTGTTTTGTTGCTGTTGTTTCGGTGCTGGTGCAGTTTTGTAGCTCTTACCGAAAGACTTACTGCCACCAAACTTCTTCGCTTCCGCGATAGGCGTTACAGCAACAGTAAACATCAATAAAGCAACAATAGAAAATAAACGTTTCATCGTTATCCTTAAAGTTAGCTATCTAAGATAGTGCCCCATTTTCAAGACGAAACAATCGTTGTTTCAAACAGTAGCACGCCAAAGATGATTTTTAAGTCATCATACTCTGTATACCGATTGATGAAAATAGCTTATAGAAGCTGACATGTATCAGAATATTGCCAAAAATGCAGACTGCTCACACTGCTTACAATTCAGCTGAAGGCGCTTGATCAATGTAAAAAAAGTATGGAATAAGTTCACTAATACTCCAGATTGTTTTACTTGAATTAGAATCAGTGACACAGCTCAGAATCCTACACCTTGAGGGCACTTGGACACATTGCCTTGTTGACGGTTAATAGGTAGCTGACTATCATATTGAACGATGTTCAATAAAGTAGTTTGAGAGTATGGCGCGCAGAAACGATCACACCCGAGAAGAGTTAGTGAATTTGACCTTAACAACGGTCAAAAACTTTTTAGATGAGAATTCTTACCACGAACTCAGTCTTCGTAAAATCGCTAACATGATTGGTTACGTGCCAAGCACATTGGTAAATGTTTTTGGTAATTATAATTTGTTGTTGCTTCATGTTGTCGCTCAAACTTTAGATGAGTTATCTCAAGAAGCACGCAAAGCGACTAATGACAGCAAAGACTCCCATCAAGCGCTTTTTGAACTCGCTTATTGCTACCACGATTTTGCTCAAAAACACCCATACCGTTGGCAGTTAGTGTTCGAACACAACATGAATGGAGCAGAACTTCCGGAATGGCATGCCAAACGTATCGATGGTATGACGGGAATGCTAGAGTCACTATTGGCTCAAATCGCACCACATCGTACTGAATCCGAAGTGATTCAAGCGAGTCGAGTCCTTTGGTCTGGCGTACATGGCATTACTTTACTCAGTGTTGATGATAAGTTTTTCTCTAGTGAACCGATTGATGGCAAAGAATTGATCAGTAATCTTCTTTCTAACTACCTCACGAACTGGTAACAAAGGATTATCCATGTCATCCGACAGACAGCCGTCCTTACTTACGCAGAGAAAGTTCCTGCCCTATTTCATTACTCAGTTTTTTGGCGCTTTCAACGACAATATTTTTAAAAACGTTTTGCTGTTGTTTGTCGCATTCGCTGGCTCCAGTGCACTACCTATTTCGAGCAATTTGTTCATCAACCTTGCGGCAGGCTTGTTCATTCTACCGTTCTTTCTGTTCTCTGCTTCCGCTGGCGTATTAGCCGACAAATATGAAAAGTCATGGTTTATTCGTAAGGTCAAACTATTTGAAATAGCCATCATGCTGTTAGGTGCCATCGGATTCATAACCGAAAGTTATGGTGTGCTTTTATTGCTACTGTTTTTAATGGGCACACAGTCAGCATTTTTTGGCCCAGTTAAATATGCCCTTTTGCCTCAAAAGTTAAATGCTAAAGAGTTAGTGCCCGGCAACGCTCTTGTTGAAGCTGGTACCTTTATCGCCATCCTTATTGGCACCTTAGGGGCTGGGATTATAGCCTCTGCAGACAACGCAAAATACCTCGCCGCATTTTGTGTCGTGATCTTCGCATTGTTAGGCTACTTGTCGAGCCGCTCAATCCCCTTTGCTGCAGCCAGCGCACCCAATCTCTCTTTTCGTTGGCAACCATACAAGCAAACCAAACACACGCTCTCTATCGCCAAATCCGATCGAGTTGTTTTTCAATGCATAATGGCAATAAGCTGGTTTTGGTTTTTAGGCGCCGCATATCTAACACAATTCCCGAATTTCACTAAGATTTACCTAAATGGCACCGAGAGTGCGGTGTCTTTCTTGCTCGCTCTATTTTCCATTGGTATCGCGCTAGGGTCGCTACTTTGCAATTGGATCTCAAACCATCGTATAGAAGTCGGTGTTGTGCCAATTGGTGCCTTTGGCATTACGGTATTTGGGTACCTAATGGCCACTTCCATTCCCAATGATCTACCTACTTTCCATAACTTTGTAGACTTCTTTAGATATGAGCCTTTTTGGCCATTATTTTTCTACCTATTGATGATTGGTGCTTCGGGCGGTTTGTTTATCGTGCCTCTTTACGCATTAATGCAGCATCGAGCAAAGGAAACCGAACGTGCTCAAGTCATCGCAGGGCTCAACATCTTTAACTCTCTGTTTATGGTCGGCAGCGCTGTCTTAGGTATTGTGTGCCTAAGTGTAATCAAGATGACAATTCCTCAACTGTTTGCATTGTTAGCCATTTTAAATTTCTTAGTCGCCGCTTACATCTTTTTGCAAATTCCTATTTTTGTTGTTCGCTTTGTCATGTGGATGCTTACGCACACCATCTATCGAGTTAAGCATAAGAATCTACACAACCTACCCGAGCATGGTGGGGCATTGATTGTATGTAATCATGTAAGCTACATGGATGCATTGCTACTTAGTGCAGTATGCCCAAGGTTGATTCGTTTTGTGATGGAGGAAGATTACGCCAACCTACCTCCATTAAGGCGCTTTTTACGTCGAACTGGGGTAATTCCAATTTCAGCGAGTAACAGAAGCTCTATCAGACGTGCATTTAACGATGTGGAAGCCGCGCTAAGCGAAGGTCATATCGTCTGTATTTTCCCTGAAGGAAGATTAACTTCAGATGGTGAAATGAATGAATTCATGCGCGGTATTGATATCATTCTACGTCGTAGCCCAGTACCCGTCATACCTGTTGCACTTAAAGGCTTATGGGGAAGCTATTTCAGCCGCGCAAAAGGTCGCGCATGCTGTGGCTTACCGACTCGATTTTGGTCAAAGCTAGAAATTGAGGCAGGACAACCGGTGCCACCAAATGAGGCAACGGCAAAAACAATGTTCGATAAAGTGCATCAACTCAGAGGCGACTGGCGATAAAATACACTTGAACACATGTTTAGGATAACTGAACATGTGTTCAAATCATTAAGACAAACTGACCACACCCAGTGCGATATACTCTCCCTTTCATTCACAACAGCGAATAAAAACCTTGAATAGAAACTACCTCCTGTTTGGATTGGCGTTACTTTTTTGTTTAACCCCCCTTGCCTCCTCTCCCATTGCTCTAGTTATCGGTTTTCTACTCGCAAGTTTTGGTTTTGTGCCTTCCGAGCTGCCCATCGCTTCTTTTACTAAAAAGCTGCTGTCTTACTCGATTATTGGCTTAGGCTTTGGCATCAACTTTGAGCAAGCACTTGCAGTCACATCGGATGGTATCGGCCTGATCATCGCCACTATTACAGGCACACTGATCATGGGCACTCTCATTGCCAGGGTACTTAAATTGGAGCGAGTAACCGCTTACTTAATCTCATCAGGTACTGCAATTTGTGGTGGTAGCGCAATTGCTGCTGTGGCACCGGCCATTAAAGCGAAAGACGAGCAGATTGGATTAGCACTGGCAACGGTATTTGTCCTGAACTCAATTGCACTCTTTGTGTTTCCTGTGATTGGACATGCTTTAGGGCTAGATCAACACACGTTTGGCACATGGGCTGCGATTGCCATTCATGACACATCTTCTGTTGTCGGGGCTGCCTCGGCCTTTGGGGAAGAAGCACTAACGACGGCAACAACATTGAAACTCGCGCGCGCTTTATGGATCATTCCTGTTGCTTTGATCAGTGCCGTCATCTTTTCAAGAGGCCAAAAAGAGAATGGAAAGAAAAAACTAGCTATCCCTTATTTCATTTTTTGGTACTGTGCAGCTATCGCGTTTAGCGACTTATTTCCTCAATTTGAAATGGTCTATCACGGCATTTTCATTGGAGCAAAGCAAGCGTTGGTTGTATGTCTGTTCTTGATAGGTTGTAGCATTTCAATTTCAAAACTAAAGTCTGCTGGAGCTAAGCCACTGTTGTTTGGTGTGACTCTGTGGGTGTTAATTTCGACCACTTCTCTAAGTTGGTTACTGTTTTAGATATTGGTGGTCTGCTTATCGCGTTGAGGGGACGGCATTTCCCGTTTGCTATTTTTGTATATAACGACCAACGCAATAGCGATCAAAAATGCCGTTAGCTCTGCAAGAGAGCGGGCTAGCCCTTCACTACTTATCGCGATACCAATTTGTAGTGCTACTGCCGCAATTAAAACTAGCTTTGCCATCCTGAACCTTATGCATTTTCTCTCCACGAAGAAGCATAATTATGATTCAGAGTTATAAAGATACGAAATTCTCTTTATGACTAATACATAGCAAAATTGACTAATGCTGAAGTGATGACAGTAGCCACTCTTTCACGGCCTTACGTGAAATTTTGATCCCACCTTCTAGTAGAGTTAGTGGCATTACATGGTATTCCACTGGCCATTTAAACTTCTCTAACTTTGATTGCAAGTGCTGGTCATACTCCGACTTGCTGCGCAATCCATTGGTCTGAATCACAGCTACTGGTCTATGACCAAACTCCGCGTCTTCGACTGGAACCACTATACTCTGCACTACACCATCAATTTGGTTCAAAGCGGCTTCAATCTCTTCACAATGGATATTCTCACCACCAGAGATAAACTGATTGTCGGCACGGCCGATTATCTTTAATTCATCACCTTGCCACTCGCCAAGATCTTTGCTGTCAAACCAGCCTTTCTCATCCAGAAATGGGGTAACATGTCCTTGATGGAAATACCCTGCCGCTAATGTCTTACCGCCAATAAAAATGCGTTGGTCAACTAATTTTATCTTACGGTGCTTCAATACATGCCCAGCATTACTGGTGCAGTCAATTCTCTTTGCGGTAACGGTAGAGGCCGCCTCCGTCATCCCATAACCTAACCATGTCTCAATGCCTTGCCCTGTTGCTCGTAGTGCCAACTCGTGATCAACGTGGCTGCCGCCCAGTAGCACATGTGTCAATGACAAATGTGCATCATCATCCAATAACCGTTTTAGCTGAGTCGCAACCAAAGAAGCGTGTGATACGCCCTGAACATCATCAACAAGTTTCCCTGAACCGACCTTTAGTGTTGCTCCGACATATAGCCAACGATAGACAATCGCTAATCCAGAGACGTGATACAGCGGAAGCGATAATAGCCAAGCATCTTGCTGAGTGAAAATGAACTCCTGCAACAAGCCCTCTGCAGACGCAAGATGCTGTCGATGTGTATGGACCACAGCTTTAGGCTCCCCTGTAGAGCCAGAAGTAAATACTACTGAAGCTAGCCGGTCATGATGATAGCTATCTTCAGTCAACGAATCACTCTCTTGCTGTGATACTACAGGCGGTGAAAGCAATGTTGCCTTGAGTTTTTGTATATCATGTTCAGAAAAGGTCGAAGCGCACTCCTGAGAAAACCAGATAAACCGAGTTTGATCAGGCCTGTAAAGTGCAGCAAGCTTACCCTGCAACTTATCTAGTGGTTGTTCCATGGTCAGCGCAGCGAGCGCGCCTAACTGTTTGGAGGCAAGATAAAACAACAGTGTTTCTACTTGGTTCTTGCCAACCAAAGTCAGCACATCCCCCCGAGTTACACCCAAGTCATTCAAATAGTGAGTGTATTGGTCAATACGCTTCGAGAGTTGTTGCCAGTTTAATACTTCTGTTGATGTCTTGAGTGCAATAGAAAAAGGGCTCGTTTGAGCCCAATATTTCCATGGTGCCTTCGCAATATTGTCTACGCAGAATGCCACACAATCTCCTGGTCTTTTAGAGGAAGAACGGGAAGTTCACACTTAGGCCAGCCCTGCTCTAGCTGAGCTTTGAATAAGCCAATCGTATCCAAACCTGGAACTTCATCAGGCAGCTGCCATTGGGCAAAGCGCGCTAATTGAGTTAAACCGAGACTGGATTCAATGCTCGAGCTAATCACTGCTTTCATCCCCAGTGACTTCGCTTTCTCTATCAGTGTAATACAAAAATCCACTGAACCAATGAGTGTGGGTTTGATGATGATCGTTTTCACACCAGTTAGATCTTCAAGACGGAAATCTTCACGACGAACCGCATCTTGCAATGTTTCATCCCAAGCGATAGCAATACCAGTATTAATCGCAAAAGAGAGACTATCGCCAGGAGAGCGGCACGGCTCTTCTAGAAACGTGATTCGTTGACGCAGAGACGGGGCAATGTACTTAGCGAACTGCTGCGCTTTTTCTGGTGTCCAAGCGCGATTGGCATCGAGTCGAAGCGTTAATTGAGGGATTGATTCAAGAAAAAGGTTCACAAGCATGCCATCGCGAATTGGCTCATAAAGTCCAACTTTCACCTTAGCGACTTTCTCACCTTCCATTTCGTTCAGCTTTGGAATGAGCTCATCTGGGTCGCCAGTGCATAGTGGCGCTGTTTGGTATTTACCTTGTTGTGGTAAACCACCAGCTAATTCAAGTTGTGCCATCGATAAACCAAACGCAACCGACGGGTACATATTGGCATAATCCACATCCAACTCTGCTACCCAACGCTCCGCCTGTTCTTGTAGCTGAACACCCGCATCTTCGGTGCTCTCTAAGCTAAAACCAGGAAGAGGAGCGACTTCTCCAAACCCTGTTTTACCATCTTCGGAAAGCGCAACAACATAACCAACACGTTCGGTTAGCTTGTTGTCACGTAGGATGACACCACTATCCATGAGCAAGCTATAACGATAAATTTTCGCTTCACGCATAATTCAAGTCCTATGTAATGCCGTATATTTGAGCATTCTGACGAGCAATCCCACCAGCCTCCCAGAGGGCGAGGCGCTCAGGAAAAAAGGAACAGAGGAGCTAACACGCTCCTCATTTAGACGGATTATGGGTTGCGAGGGAATTTATCGAAGTCTGGACGACGTTTCTCGTTGAATGCGTTACGACCTTCTTGGCCTTCATCTGTCATGTAGAACATCATAGTCGCGTTACCCGCCAGTTCTTGCAGACCCGCTTGGCCATCACAGTCCGCGTTCAACGCAGCTTTCAGGCAACGCAATGCCATTGGGCTGTGTTGCAGAACTTCACGACACCAACGAACGGTTTCTTTCTCTAGATCCGCTAGTGGTACAACTGTGTTTACTAGGCCCATGTCTACCGCTTCTTGAGCATTGTAGAAACGACATAGGAACCAAATTTCGCGAGCTTTCTTTTGGCCTACGATGCGAGCCATGTAAGATGCACCCCAACCGCCATCAAATGAACCCACTTTAGGGCCTGTTTGACCAAATTGAGCGTTGTCAGCTGCAATCGTTAGGTCACACATCATGTGCAGAACGTGACCACCGCCAACAGCCCAACCCGCTACCGATGCGATAACTGGTTTTGGACAAGTACGAATATCGCGCTGGAAGTCCAATACGTTTAGGTGGTGCGTACCTTGGTCGTCTTTATAGCCGCCATAGTCGCCACGGATCTTCTGGTCGCCGCCAGAACAGAATGCGTCTTCACCTAGACCTGTCAGAATGATCACGCCAACACCAGAGTCGTAACGCGCATCTGCCAACGCATCAATCATCTCTTTTACCGTTTGAGGACGAAACGCGTTACGCACTTGAGGACGCGCAATGGTGATTTTCGCGATACCATCTTCAGACTTATGGTAATGAATGTCCTCGTATTTCTCGCCGCAATCTTTCCATTGAACCGGAGCGTAAAGTTCTTCTTCAGAAATGCCTACTGTTTTAGCCATGGTGATTCCCATTGTTCTCGTTACTCTCACCAAAGTGAGACTGAATTATTTGCTTGGTATGTATCGCAAACTGTTTGGGCTGCTCTTGATGGACGTTATGACCAGCGCCTTCAACTTGTCGATACGCCAACCCGCTATGTTGTGCCAGTTGGCTAAATTTTTGGTCTTTCTCACCACACAAGTAATACACTGGTATGTTCTGCTTTTGCAGTGAGGGCAACAAATATGCCTGTTTGGCTAACGATGTCGCCATCAACATATTCGCCACCGCTGAGCCAAGATTATCACTTCGCTTCGCAATGAATGTTTGTCTTTGCTCATGGTTTAGTGAAGAAAACACCGCTTGTTGGTACCAATCGTTCAAAACACGTTCAAGTGGTTCAGTTTTGAAACGCATTGCCCAGCGAGCATCATTCTCTAATCTCACCTGTTTCTCTGACTCAGTTTGAAGCCCGAAGTTTCCCC
This sequence comes from Vibrio sp. 947, assembly GCF_033339115.1. Lineage (NCBI taxonomy): Bacteria > Pseudomonadati > Pseudomonadota > Gammaproteobacteria > Vibrionales > Vibrionaceae > Vibrio > Vibrio sp. 947. Next base: position 9,597 of record NZ_JAWOTX010000012.1, read on the forward strand.
CTTCAACAATCGCGCCCGCAATATTGAGATCTGGAAAGCATTGATGGGCAATACCATGCATCGCAATGCGGCCGCCCATAGAGTAACCAATCAAAATAAGTGGTTGTTGTGAGGGAAATAATAAAGATAGTGTGGAACCAAGAAGTTTGCAGCAATCATTCAGATCGCTGCAAGAAATAGATTGGCTGTGCCCATGACCAGGGAGGTCAACCGTAACACGTTCATACTCGGGTAACGCGTTGATACACGCTTGCCAATCTTCACCGCTACCAAGCAAGCCATGCAAAAACACCAAAGTGGGCAACGTTCTACTTTGGTGTTTTTCTAATACAGGGAAACGTTCAAAGTAAAGCATTCAGACTCTTATTAAATGCCTTGAGTGTCTCAGCAGCTTGATTAGGTGGGGTTTGAACCTCGACCAGCAACGTTCCTTGGCGGTGACATAAATGCTCTTTTACAGATGATTGGAATTGCTCCAGTGTAGAAACATGCAAATACGCCAAACCAAACTGCTTTGCCGCGTGTTCAAACTGATAACCATGAGGCATTTGATAATATGTCGTCCTGCGCTCTGGTGGTACTGGCAACATATCAAAAATCGCACCGCCGTCATTATTAGTAACAACAAGTACCGCCGGCAGTTTATTGTGAGAAAATAGCGCCAGAGAATTGAGATCATAAAGTGCTGCTGTGTCACCGATATACATTAGTAACGGATTACCTCTTGCCCGTTGCACGCCTGATGCCGCAGCAAACAAACCGTCAATCCCTGATGCGCCTCGATTAGTGAAAACCTCTACACCATCCAATTTTCCGTACATATCAACAAGCCGAACAAACAAGCTATTACCCAAGAAAACATCTACGTTCTTTGTGCGCTCGTTGATGTCTGCTGCCAACGCAATTTCGTCAATGGCAGACGCTGAATCAGATAGGAAGGCTTCTTCGATACGTTGATGAACTCGCTTAACGTCATTCGCTAACCTATCAGCCCACCCAGCAAATATTGACTTCTCAAAACTAATGCGAGAAACCCACGTTTTAGGAGGCTCAACCCAGTGCATTTGCGCCAGATGATTTTGGTTATTCCGGTCCATACAAGGTGAGACATACCAATACTGAACGTCTTTACTTTGTTGATTTTTCGATACTTGTTTATCAATCCATTGGTTCAAACGTTTGGAGATGATTCGGCTACCAAATTGGATAATAAGTTCACAAGATTCAAGCTCGTTTGCGAACTCGGGAAGTTGAAGCCATACATCGTAATACGCCCAATCCGAACTGAGACCACTTTGCGGGTCTGCAAGTACTGGCCATCCCATCTTTTGTGCAAATGCCTGCGCCGACTTCGCTTGTTCAAGCGGTAAGCTGCCAATCACAACCAAGCCTTTTTTGTCTGAAAAAGGCGGGATGTTCGCCTGTGACAAATGGCTAAAACGCTGAGTATAAGTGCCGCTTCCTTTTCGCCATCCGGCGACCGAATCTAAGTAGGTTTGATAATCCGCTTTTGCGCCGTTGGAATACAAAGGCTCTGGAAATGCACAATTAATATGAACGGCACTACCCTGCAATTGCTGAGTAAACATCACTTCGTCAACAGAGGTCAGCAACCAGTTAAGCGACGTTGCTAAATTTGGGCTTGGTAAATTCAAACTGGCCGAAACATGATGTGAAAAAATACCCAATTGATTTATCGCTTGGTTTGCACCACAGCCGACAAGTTCTACTGGACGATCTGCTGTCAGCAGCACCAGTTTTTCACCAGTAAGTTTGGCTTCGGCAACCGACGGTAATAAGTTCGCCACTGCCGTACCAGAGGTAACGATAATTGCCACGGGTTCCTGAGTAGCTTTCGCTAAACCAAGAGCCATAAAGCCCAATCCACGCTCATCAAAATGAGTATGAATGGAAAAGTCGGACTGTTCTGCCGCTTCTAAAGTCAAAGGCGTAGAACGAGATCCGGGAGCGATACAAACATGCTTAACGCCAAATCGCTGAAGCTCAATCAATATGGTTTCTGACCAAACTCGATTGAGCACCGCTTGGTCATGACTCATGATGCGACTCCCAATGGCGGATGATCAGAAATCAGCGTAAGTAACGTCGACATTTTCTTATCAAGTTCTGCCCACTCATGTTCTGCCACAGAACCAGGCACAATACCTGCGCCCGCAAACAGTTGTACTTGATCACCGAGCACAAGCGCGCTTCTGATTGCGACACAAAACTCTGCTCGTTCATGGCTTATGTAACCCATTGACCCCGCGTACCAGCCGCGTGCAAAGGGCTCATTATCAAGAATAAACTGCATGGACTCTTGTCGGGGTAAGCCAGCAACCGCCGCTGTTGGCTGAAGCGCCGATAACAACTGAACACCATTTATCCCCGCTCTTAGACTAGCGTGAATATTTCGCTTAAGGTGCTGCACTTTTCGTAGTCTGACCAAACTCGGTTCAGCTTCCACTTCAACCATTTCAGAATGCGGTGATAGACGCTCAATGATGTCGTCCACCACATACTGGTTTTCGTTGAGGTTCTTTTGGTCTTGGGATAACCAATTCGCCAACTCCATATCTTGAGTGGCATTGTCCCCCCGACCAATCGTACCTGCTAACGCTTCGGTATGTAGCTCATGCCCTACGCGAGAATACAAACGTTCTGGCGTAGACCCCATAAAACTGTGCTTACTGTCTAAGCTCAGCATGAAATGGAAGCTATGATGGTTATTTAAGTAACTTGCTTTAAGTAGCTGTGCAGCACTTAATGTGTTATCAAGCTGCACGGTAGAGCGACGCGCTAAAACCACTTTCTTAAAATCATCATTCTCTATACCAGTCAGAACCTTATGAACTAACTCATTCCATTGAGGCTGACTTGGCGTATGAACAATAGAGCAGATGTGAGACGAAATTGGAGCTAAGGTCGCGACCTCACAAACCAGTTTATTCAACCCAGCTAGAGTTCGCGCTTTGTCTTCTGAAATATTAACTGCGAGAGACCACTGTTGGTCAAAACGAATTAACTCAATTTGAGGCAAAAAGAAAAAAGAAGGCATACAGCGACGATTCTTCTCATGCTGCCCATCAAAAGAGCGCCCGCCCCAAACTCTTTGCCCTTTACCTAGAATGGTATAAGCAGGACCTGGCTCAACAAAAGCGTGCAATTGCCCTAGTGCAACGACCTCTTCACGTGTATCGCGGGACTGCCAATAAAACTTAGGGAAAAGTGGTTGTGCATCAAGCCAATCAATAAATGAGAAATTAGGTTTCTCGCTAAGGGGCTCGACCAGACGTGTTTGATTGCCTTCCGATTGCTGAACTCGCTCGATAATTCTCTTTACGGCTTGATGGAACTGTGACAAATCAACCTCGTTGTATGTGAGGATAAATGGTAACTGACGGCTACTCTAAGTTTAGACCCAAAGCAAATCAAGGTCGTATGCGATCTTTTGCAAAATCCTGTGATAGCAAGCGAGCAAAACTTAACCAGCAGACAGATTATTTACAGATATATATTCTAATAAAAAACAAATTATTGTATTTTAATAAAGAAATTAACGAATTTTTAGGAATTAAACAATGCAAAATATCGGGATGTCGTCAAAACTCGACAATGTCTGCTACGACATTAGGGGTCCTGTACTCAAACATGCTAAGCGCATGGAGGAAGAAGGGCATAAAATCCTAAAGCTAAACATTGGTAACCCTGCCCCATTTGGTTTTGACGCCCCTGATGAGATTTTAGTCGACGTGATTCGTAATCTGCCGACTTCTCAAGGCTATTGTGATTCCAAAGGCATTTACTCTGCTCGTAAAGCTGTGGTCCAACACTATCAGCGTAAAGGTATACGCTCGCTAGATGTCGAAGATGTGTATGTAGGTAACGGCGTGTCTGAGTTGATCGTAATGGCCATGCAAGCGCTATTAAACAATGGCGACGAAATGCTGATCCCAGCACCAGACTATCCGTTATGGACAGCTTCAGTTGCACTATCTGGTGGTAAGCCGGTTCATTATCTATGTGATGAAGAGGCTGACTGGTACCCAGATCTTGAAGACATCAAAAAGAAAATCACACCAAAGACACGTGGCATTGTTCTGATCAACCCGAACAACCCGACAGGTGCGGTATACAGCCGTGACTTCCTACTTGAAGTGATTGAGATAGCACGCCAGCACAAACTGATCATTTTCGCAGATGAGATCTACGACAAAGTGTTGTACGACGGTGCAACACATACCTCAGTCGCTACACTCACTGAAGACGTGCTAGTCATGACATTCAATGGCCTTTCAAAAGCCTACCGTGTTTGTGGTTTCCGTGGTGGCTGGATGTTCCTAACGGGGCCTAAACATCTAGCTCAAGGATACGTGAATGGCTTGGAGCTGCTTTCATCGATGCGTTTATGTGCAAACGTACCAATGCAACATGCCATTCAAACCGCGTTAGGTGGATACCAGAGTATCAATGAACTGATTTTACCAGGCGGACGCTTATTAGAGCAGCGCAACCGAGCGTATGAACTGATCAATCAGATTCCTGGTGTTTCTTGTGTTAAACCTAAGGGTGCGATGTACCTCTTCCCGAAAATCGACACTAAAATGTACAACATCAAGAACGATCAGCAGATGGTTTTAGATTTCTTAAAACAAGAGAAGGTCTTACTGGTGCAAGGTTCCGGTTTTAACTGGCCAAAACCAGACCACTTCCGCATCGTGACACTACCGCACGTTGAAGATCTAGAAATCGCCATTGGACGTTTTGAAAGATTCCTATCAACCTACAGCCAGTAATGAATCACTGGTAGTAATTAGTGCTGATCTCTCATATGCTTAGAGGAACTCCTAGTGAGTTCCTTTTTTACACCAGAAACGGAGAAAGCCATGAAAGAAAGCCATTTTTTCGCCCACCTGGCTCGAATGAAGCTGATCCAACGCTGGCCTTTAATGCGGTCCGTCTCACCAGAAAACGTTTCAGAGCATAGCTTACAAGTTGCTTTTGTCGCTCATGCCCTTGCCCTCATTAAAAACAAAAAGTTCGGCGGCAACCTTAATCCAGAACGCATCGCTATTCTTGCCATGTACCATGACTCCAGCGAAGTATTAACGGGTGATCTTCCAACTCCAGTGAAGTATTACAATCCTGAAATTGCCAAAGAATATAAGAAGATAGAATCGGCAGCGGAACAAAAATTACTCTCCATGTTACCGGAAGAGTTCCACGATGATTTTGCCCCCTATCTTCTTTCTCACTCTGCACATGAAGAGGACGCAAAAATCGTTAAGCAAGCCGATTCCATCTGTGCCTATTTAAAATGTCTCGAAGAACTAAGCGCCGGCAACCATGAGTTCGCTCTGGCAAAAAAACGCTTAGACGTCACTTTGCAAGAACGCAGAACGCCTGAAATGGATTACTTTCTCAATACCTTTGCCCCAAGTTTCGAATTATCGTTAGATGAAATCAGTTAGCTTACGGAGATAATCGTGTCGTTTGAATTACACCCGCAATGGCAAGAGCGCCATGATGATGAGCATAAAATCCGTCGAGACGACCATCGGAGCCCGTACCAACGAGACCGAGCGCGCATTCTTCACTCGGCTGCATTTCGACGCCTACAAGCAAAAACCCAAGTACACGGCAATAGCTTGGAAGACTTTCACCGCAGTCGGTTAACGCACTCCTTAGAAGCGTCGCAACTCGGGACCGGTATCGTCGCCCAGTTAAAGAAAAAACAACCAGAGTTCCGTGAACTATTACCATCAGACAGCTTAATTGATTCATTATGTTTGGCTCACGACATCGGGCATCCTCCATACGGTCATGGGGGAGAAGTCGCTCTAAACTACGTAATGCGCGAACATGGCGGCTTCGAGGGGAACGCCCAAACCTTTCGTATCGTCACTAAGTTAGAGCCTTATACCGAGCATTTCGGAATGAATTTATCACGCCGCACACTGCTTGGTTTGATTAAGTACCCTGCCCTCATTAGTCAAACACGCTCCGTCAAGTTGCCTCAACCAGCCGAGCATCAACGTAAACTAAAAGCAAAAGATTGGAGCCCAGCTAAAGGCATTTATGATTGTGATAAAGACTTATTTGATTGGGTAATTGCACCGCTTTCTGACAACGACAAGGCATTGCTTAGTCTGATGCGTTCAACGCCAGAATCGGAGTTTGAGCACAGTAAAACGCGTTTTAAATCACTCGATTGCTCAATCATGGAGCTAGCAGATGATATCGCCTACGGTGTTCATGATTTAGAAGATGCAATCGTACTTGGTATGGTGACACGTCAGCAATGGCAAGAAGGCGCAGCAAGTCAATTAGCGGACTGTGGCGACCCGTGGTTTGAAGCTCATATCGATTCCATCGGACAGATGCTATTTAGCGGTAAGCACCATGAGCGGAAAGATGCCATCGGTGGTATGGTTAACGCGCTACTGACCAGCATTTCAATCAAAGCGGTGGATGAGCCGTTTAATAACCCGTTACTGTCTTGGAATGCGTGTTTAGAGCCACAGATGGCACGTGCACTTGATGTACTCAAGCACTTTGTCAGCACTTTTGTGATCCAAGTCCCGCAGGTCCAGATCGTTGAGTATAAGGGTCAGCAAATTATTATGGATATTTTTGAAGCGTTAACAGCAGACCCTGAGCGATTACTACCCGTTCATACAAAAGAGCTGTGGTGTCAGGCGAAGAGCGAAAGCAATAAGATGAGGGTCATCGCCGATTACATTTCTGCAATGACCGATGGTCACGCACAAAAGCTACACCGCCAACTTTTCTCTTCCATCGTTCTTTAGTAACACTCAACCTTTCAAATAATTCTTTTCAAAAACGCCCGGAGGCATCTGGGCGATTTGGAATTCGATCATATTTTCAAAGGCATGCATAAGCGGTGTAAAGTCGCGCTCGGGTTCAAGCAAGCGAAGCGAATGATAACCTGCCTCGACTGTCGATAAGCTATTCTCAGAGGGCGCCTTACGAATGGTGTAGTGCCCTTGTAGTTGCTTAGGCAACTGCACGGTTGGGAGTGGATGTAAGTTGCTTGAGAGTTGCCACATTTTGTACGCTTTTTTCCACGTACCATCGAGCAAAATCAAACGTATTTTCTTAGATACACTATGACTCGCTTGAGTGATTTCAGAAATGCATCGTGACCCTTCTGATGGGTAAAGAACAAAATGTTGATATGACTCATCCGCTAATAAGTGATTTAAGACATCATCACAAGAAAAGTCCTCTCCTATCAAACAAATACAGTTATCTAAACTCAAATTGAGAATCCGTGCCGTACCAAGCGGACGATGTTCTTCACTCGTGTGCTGAAGAATGATAAGTTCTACCTCGCTTGCCAGCGGTACAATCCATTGGCAAATACACGCTTTTTGCGATTTTCTACAACGAGAACAATAACGAGACATAGAGTGAACCTTTATACCTTGCTGAGTATTATCAGCGTGATCTGTTTGATACTTCAATTTGAACCAATGGCAAGCCTAACCGAGTGGCACAGCTACAATATACGCCATGGTGAATGGTGGCGAATCGTAACAGGAAATCTCACACATACCAACTTTGCGCACTTAGGAATGAACCTCGCCGGATTGTGGATCATTACTTTTATTTTTCGCCCAAGCACTCGTAACTTCCTTATCGTTTTTTCAATCTTATGTGCATGTGTTGGTGCGCTGAATTTGTTTACCAACATGTCGGTGTACGTGGGTTTATCCGGCGTATTACACGGATTGTTTGGATTTTGGGCGCTCAGAGAAGTCTTTGAAAGTAGAAGAAGCAGTGTGTTGTTAGTCGGAGGGCTAATCGCCAAAGTAGCATGGGAGCAGGTCTATGGCCCATCAAGCAGTACTGCTGAGCTTATCGGTGCAAACGTTGCTATTGATGCTCATATGTTTGGCGCACTCGGTGGGTTAGTAATGGCTTTACTGGAAAAAGGCCTTCGCCGTCGTTTATTCGGATAAAAAATCCCGAACCACGAAAGAGGTGCTGGTTCGGGAAAGCAGTAATAGGGAAGCAGATATTGTTCTGAATTCAGACTCAATATCTGCAATACATCAAGCTACAGTAAAATGCGGTCTTCGTTTTTCTTAACTGTCGCTTCACCAATGCCTTTTACGCTCTTCAAATCTGCTGCCGTTTTAAAAGGGCCATGTTCCTCGCGGTAGTCCACTATACTCTGCGCTTTCTTCTCACCTATACCTTTCAACATGGTCGCAATTTCTTCAGCAGTGGCCGTGTTGATATTTACAGTAATTTCAATTCCTTCATATTTGTCAGTGGCTGAATCCGCAGCCATGCTAAAAGGTGCAAAAACAAATAAGCACAATGTCAAAATCCATTTCATATTGAACATACAATCTCCAAAATAGTAGGCTAAAAACAGTCATCGAGAGCGAGTCACTATCAAGTTTGCAATGGAAAGCAATATGGTTATGCATTTAACAAACTGAGATGACCCGGAATTCACAACGGCCGCTATCACTTAAACGCGCACTAATTTAAGTAATGCCTATTGATGATAGAAGTTCATAAAGACAAAAATAAAACGGACCGCTTATGCGGTCCGTTTTATTCAACATACAAATTACACTAATTGTGCTTAGTTGCTCACAACAAAGTACTCAATGTCAGTATTTGCACGCAGTACGGCTAGTACAGATGATAAATCTTGCTGAGAAGATGCACGCTGCATTTGCATCGCAACTTGATCTTCTAACTCACTATCTAGCTCTGCGTTTACAGCAACAAGCTCGATGATAATGATGTTACCTTCAAGATCTTTAGACTGACCGTATACTGGTTTACCATCGACTGGTTTTGCCATCGCGAATACCGTTGTTGCCAACGGAGAACGACGATCTACTGTCTCTTGTTCACCAAAGGCAAGATTGTTTTCAGCAAGCACGTTGGTCTTACCTTCTTTCAATGCCGCAACGACTTGTGTTCCAAGCTCCATCGCTTCTTGCTCACCTTTAACACGAGATAGCTCTGCAACAACCTGATCTTTCACTTCTTCTAGTGGAAGAACTGTCTCGTCACGCGCATCTTCAACACGAACAACGATAACATGCTCAGGCGCAACTTCGATAGCTTCAGAGTTTAGGCCATCTTCTTTAACTTCAGGGCTTAGGATAGCTTGCATTACCGCAGGGCTACGAAGCACTTCAGGTGCATCAACCTGAGAAATAAAGTCTGTTGTCTTCACTTCTTGGTTAACCGCTTGAGAAGCATCATACAATGAGTCTGGGTATTCAAACGCTACGCGCTCAAGCTCATTTTGCAACTCGTAGAATTGATCGATAGCTTGTTGGTCAACCATCTCTTGTTTGATTTCAGCAGCGACTTCTTCAAATGGCTTCGCCACAGAATCTTTTAGCTCTTCAAGCTTGATAATGTGATAGCCAAAGTCCGACTTTACTAGACCCGACGTATCGCCAGGATTCTTCAGTGCGAATGCCGCTTCTTCAAAAGCAGGGTCCATCACATCACGCTCGATCCAACCTAAGTCACCACCGTTTTCAGCGCTGCCAAAATCGTCAGATTTATCTTTAGCAAGCGTCGCAAAGTCTGCACCCGCGTTTAGCTCATCTAGGATAGCTTGCGCTTTTGCTTCATCGTCCCCTTCTACAAGAATGTGAGCGACACGGCGTTGCTCTTCTGAAGAGTATTTGTTTAAGTGCTCGTCGTAGTACTTTTTCACCTCAGCATCAGAAACATTAACTTGTTCCTTTAGCGCTTCAGCTGACAGTTCGATGTAAGAGACTTTAACCTGCTCTGGACGTGTAAAGTTGTCTGGGTTTGCTTTGTAGTACTCTTGAATTTCTTCGTCGGTCAATTCAATATTTTTCGCAAACTCCGCTAAGTCGATCTGAATCGTGCGAATATCACGAGTTTGAGTGAACAGCTTGCCTTCTGCTTGTACTTCACCCGGCAGAATAAATTCACTGTTTTGTAGCGCATTCAGCAGTTGCTCACGAACCAATTCACGACGCATGTACTCAGCAAAAGAGTCTGGCGAAAAGCCTGCACGACGCAAAGAAGCTTGATAGATCTCTTGATCAAACTGACCATTAGATTGGAACTGAGGCATGTCTAGAATAATGCTACGCACTTGAGTGTCGCTGATTCGCAGACCCAAAGCTTCAGCTTGTTGGTCAAGCAACACGTCATTGATCATTCGATCTAAAACGGATTTGCGGAAAGATTCAACATATGCAGGGTCAGCCAGCATTTGAGAGAAGTAGTCACCCAACTGAGCTTGCATACGGTTACGCTCATTTTGGTATGCCATCTCGAACTCACCACGAGGAATCTCAGTGTTACCGACTTTCGCTGCAGAGTTGTTGCTACCACCAACGATGTAGCTACCTACACCTGCAAATACGAAAGACAGGATGATAAGTCCAAGGATAATTTTGACCGCGATGCTATTCACGCCTTCGCGTAGTCGATCCATCATAATTTAACTGCTCTCCACAATTGAAGCCTACTGCTTCTATCTAATAGAAATAATGGCGCAATAATATCAGAAAAAGAAATGCGCATCAGTATGATGCGCATAATTTAAGAAAGTTCGGCTCGAAGTTTGTAAATTTTTGTTCGAAACTTATTGTTTGAGCAAAAGTTAAGCAAATGGCCGGTTACAGAAATAACGCCGTGATTAGTTACAAGCGTCTTTCAGTGCTTTACCAGCTTTGAAAGCTGGTACTTTTGCTTCTGCGATTTGGATTTCTTCACCAGTTTTTGGGTTACGACCAGTACGTGCAGCACGAGTGCGAACGCTGAATGTACCAAAGCCAACTAGAGCGACTTGATCACCAGATTGAAGAGTTCCGCTTACTGCTTCGATGAATGCATCTAGAGCACGACCCGCTGACGCTTTAGAAATATCTGCATTTTCTGCGATTTGTTCTACTAACTGAGTTTTATTCACTGTAATTTCCCCTTTGTGTCATCTGTGATTATTTTTGTGATGACTTTCGTTCCATTGTTAAGAAAATATGCTCCACCCCTTATTCATCAAGGGCTGGCAGCTATCGAAACTAACTTAGCGCCCAAAAAAAACGCTGACAAGCCTTTTTGGGCTTATCAGCGTAAACTTTTACTTATTTTTGCTACACATCACTATTTTTGAGACTCAAACTCAACGCCCGTCGGGTCTCGCTCTAGTGCGACTTTCAGTACTTCATCAATCCACTGTACAGGGATAACTTTCAGATCAGCGATAACATTATCAGGAATCTCTTCCAGATCACGCTCGTTATCTTTTGGAATTAGCACTGTCTTAATGCCACCACGGTGTGCCGCAAGTAACTTCTCTTTTAGGCCGCCGATAGGTAGAACCTCACCACGCAGTGTGATTTCACCCGTCATCGCTACTTCTGCTTTCACAGGGTTGCCTGTTAGAGAAGAAACCAATGCTGTACACATTGCTGTACCCGCACTTGGGCCATCTTTTGGTGTCGCGCCTTCCGGGACGTGTACGTGAATATCTTTCTTCTCGTAGAAGTCAGTATTGATACCTAGCTTTTCTGCACGAGAGCGAACCACTGTCATTGCTGCTTGGATAGACTCTTGCATCACATCACCAAGAGAACCCGTTTGTGTCAGCTTACCTTTACCTGGCATTGATTGAGTTTCAATCGTTAATAGATCGCCACCCACTTCGGTCCAAGCTAGGCCAGTTACTTGACCAATTCGGTTACTTTCATCCGCTTTACCGTAATCGAAACGTTGAACACCTAAGTACTCTTTTAGGTTGTCCATCGTTACCGTTACTGACTTGATGTCCTTATCCAGCAAGATGTTCTTCACCGCTTTACGGCAGATCTTAGAAATCTCACGCTCTAAGTTACGGACACCCGCTTCACGCGTGAAGTAACGAATGATGCCAATAATCGCAGAATCTTCAATGACGATCTCATCCGCTTTCAAGCCATTACGCTTCACTTGTTTATCAACAAGGTGACGTTTTGCAATGTTCAGCTTCTCGTCTTCGGTGTAACCAGATAAACGAATAACTTCCATACGGTCTAACAATGGACCCGGGATGTTCATCGAGTTCGATGTCGCAACAAACATAACGTCAGAGAGATCGTAATCCACTTCTAGGTAGTGATCGTTGAACGAGTTATTCTGTTCAGGATCAAGTACTTCTAGCAGAGCCGATGCCGGATCACCACGCATATCGGAAGACATTTTGTCGATTTCGTCCAATAAGAACAGCGGGTTCTTCACACCAACCTTCGACATCTTCTGGATCAATTTGCCTGGTAATGAGCCGATGTAAGTACGACGGTGACCACGAATTTCCGCTTCATCACGCACACCACCCAACGCCATACGAACATACTTACGGCCTGTAGCTGAAGCAATTGAACGACCAAGAGACGTTTTACCTACACCAGGAGGACCAACAAGACAAAGGATAGGACCTTTTAGCTTGTTGATACGGTTTTGAACCGCCAGGTATTCAAGGATACGTTCTTTGACGCGTTCTAGACCGTAGTGATCTTCATTAAGAACCTCTTCTGCTTTCGCTAAGTTTTTCTTAACTTTTGAGCGCTTAGCCCAAGGAACGCTGACCATCCAATCGATGTAGCTACGAACCACTGTTGCTTCAGCAGACATTGGAGACATCATCTTAAGCTTTTGCAGCTCTTGCTCTGTCTTTTCACGTGCCTCTTGAGGCATTTTTGATTCGTCAATCTTCTTCTGTAGCGTTTCGAACTCGTCTGGTGCGTCTTCCATCTCACCAAGTTCTTTCTGAATCGCTTTCATTTGCTCATTCAGATAATACTCACGCTGAGATTTTTCCATTTGCTTTTTAACGCGACCACGAATTCGTTTTTCAACTTGCAGCAAGTCGATCTCTGATTCCATCTGGCCCATCAGGAATTCCAGACGCTCAGTGACGTCAACAATTTCAAGCACTTGCTGCTTATCCACCAACTTTAACGGCATATGAGCCGCAATGGTATCCGCTAAGCGTGCGGCTTCGTCGATACCATTAAGTGACGTTAGCACTTCTGGTGGAATCTTCTTGTTTAGCTTAATGAACCCTTCAAACTGATTAATCGCGCTGCGCACAATCACTTCTTGCTCACGCTCATCCAATTCTGGCGTAACAACAAATTCAGCTTCCGCTAGGAAGAAGTCACTCTCTTTAAAGTGATTGATTTTTGCTCGCTGCTGGCCTTCGACCAATACTTTTACTGTGCCATCCGGAAGCTTCAAGAGCTGGAGAATGGTGGCTACCGTACCTACGTCAAATAGGTCGTCAACCGTAGGCTCGTCAGTATCCGCTTGCTTTTGTGCCACAAGAAGAACTTGTTTGTTGGTTTCCATCGCCGTTTCTAGACAGCTAATCGATTTCTCACGACCAACAAACAATGGAATAACCATGTGTGGGTAGACCACTACGTCACGTAGAGGTAGTACCGGGATCTCGATACGCTCGGAACGTTCCAAGTTCATATAATTCTCTCTTCCGCTTTCACGTTTAACGTATTACTTAAGGCAGTATATGGGGGCTAATTGTTTGGATTCAATAAGAGAAATAAAAAAAGGAGGTAATTACTTACCTCCTTTTTCATTATGGCTGAATTTACTCTGCTCCAGCTGCCTGATTGTCTGCGTTACTGTAAATAAGCAGTGGCTCTGACTCGCCATTAATGACGGACTCATCAATCACGACTTTACTAACGTCTGTTGCAGATGGTAATTCGTACATGGTTTCAAGTAGCACGCCTTCAAGAATCGAGCGTAAGCCACGAGCACCTGTTTTACGCTCCATTGCTTTTTTCGCGATAGCGCGCAGCGCATCTTCACGGAATTCAAGTTCGGCGTTTTCTAGCTCAAACAATGCTGCATATTGCTTGGTCAGTGCGTTCTTCGGTTCACATAGGATCTGAATCAACGCTTCTTCATCAAGCTCAGTCAGTGTTGTTGTTACAGGTAGACGACCAATGAATTCTGGAATGAGGCCGTACTTCACTAAGTCTTCAGGTTCAACTTGAGTAAATAGCTCACCTACCGTCTTCGATTCATTCTTCGAACGAACTTCAGCACCAAAGCCAATACCTGTACCTGTTGCAACACGCTGCTCAATCACCTTGTCTAAGCCAGCAAAAGCACCACCACAAATGAACAGGATCTTAGATGTGTCCACTTGTAGGAATTCTTGCTGAGGATGCTTACGACCACCTTGAGGTGGAACCGATGCAACCGTACCTTCGATAAGTTTTAGTAGCGCCTGCTGAACACCTTCACCAGATACGTCACGCGTAATAGATGGGTTTTCAGCTTTGCGTGAAATCTTATCAATTTCATCAATGTAAACGATGCCGCGTTCCGCTTTAGCTACATCGTAATCACATTTTTGCAGAAGCTTTTGGATGATGTTTTCAACGTCTTCACCTACGTAACCGGCTTCGGTTAGTGTCGTCGCGTCTGCCATTGTAAATGGCACATCCAAGAATCGAGCTAATGTCTCCGCAAGTAGTGTTTTACCGCTACCTGTAGGACCAATTAGAAGGATGTTACTCTTACCAAGCTCCACACCTTCGCTCGTTGTATCACCATTGCGTAAACGCTTGTAGTGGTTATATACCGCAACTGCGAGCACTTTTTTCGCGTAATCTTGCCCGATCACATAGTCATCAAGGTGTTCACGGATCTGTTTTGGCGTTGGTAACGCTTCAGATTCTTTCTTAGGGAGAACATCCTTGATTTCTTCGCGAATAATATCGTTACATAAGTCGACACACTCGTCGCAAATGTACACTGACGGACCTGCGATTAGCTTGCGAACTTCGTGCTGACTTTTGCCGCAGAAAGAACAGTACAGCAATTTACCGCTGCCACTTTCTTTGCTTTTATCTGTCATTCGCTAACCTCTTAGCCTTTACTCTTCATGAATGAGTGTATATCAATTTTTGCCAAAATGCGCTGGCAAATTACTCGCCACGGTGGCTTAACACTGCATCCACGATACCGTATTCCACAGCCTGCTCTGATGACATGAAGTTATCACGATCAGTATCGCGCTCAATGACTTCAAGAGGTTGGCCTGTATGTTCTGCTAACAACTTGTTTAGCTTCTGTTTAATCGTCAGGATTTCCTGAGCATGGATTTGGATATCAGAAGCTTGACCCTGGAAACCACCCAATGGTTGGTGGATCATTACACGAGAGTTAGGCAGTACGTAACGCTTACCTGGCGCACCACCTGCAAGCAGGAAGGCACCCATTGAACATGCTTGACCCATACATACTGTGCTCACATTTGGCTTAATGAACTGCATGGTGTCGTAAATAGACATACCTGCTGTTACGCTGCCGCCTGGTGAGTTGATGTATAGGAAAATATCTTTATCTGGATTTTCAGATTCTAGGAAAAGTAGCTGAGCCACGACAAGGTTTGCCATGTGGTCTTCCACTTGACCCGTTAAAAAAATCACGCGCTCTTTCAGCAGACGTGAGTAGATGTCGTAAGAACGTTCGCCTCGGGAAGTTTGTTCAACCACCATTGGTACTAGCGCGTCCATAATTGGCGACATTGCATTTTTTTCTTGGTAGCTCATATTCTTATGTCCCTAAAATAAATGGCCCGGATGATGACTATCATACGGACCATTGTTAGCAGAATAGTTAACGTTAAGTCAACCTTCTACGCAAGATATTGCTTATTAAGCAGCAGGTTGTTGTTGGTTAAGTAGCTCGTTGAAGCCTACTTCTTTCTCAGAAACCTGTGCTTTAGCGATGATCGCGTCGATTGCTTGCTCTTCTAGAGCTACGTTGCGCATGTTGTTCATCATTTCTTCGTTTTGCTCGTAGTAAGCAATAACTTCTGATGGATCTTCGTATGCAGTAGCCATTTCTTCGATTAGCGCTTTAACTTTCTCGTCGTCCGCTTTTAGCTCTTCAGATTTGATTACTTCACCTAGTAGAAGACCAACAACTACGCGACGTTTAGCTTGTTCTTCGAACAGTTCACGTGGAAGCTGAGCAGCAGCTTCTGGGTTACCACCGAAGCGTTGTGCAGCTTGTTGACGTAGAACTTGGATTTCTTGCTCGATAAGCGCTGATGGTACGTTGATGTCGTTTTGCTCAACTAGACCGTCAATCGCTTGCTCTTTGATGCGGTTCTTAACAGCTTGCTTAAGTTCGCGTTCCATGTTCTTACGAACTTCAGCTTTAAGTGCTTCAACACCACCTTCAACAACACCGAACTTAGCAACGAACTCGTCGTTTAGTTCTGGTAGTTCACGAGCTTCAACTTTGTTCACTTTGATTGCGAACTTAGCTGCTTTACCTTTTAGGTTTTCAGCGTGGTAATCTTCTGGGAAAGTCACGTCGATGTCGAATTCCATACCAGCAGTTTTACCTGCGATACCGTCTTCGAAACCAGGGATCATGCGACCAGCACCCATTTCTAGAGGGAAGTTCTCAGCTTTACCACCTTCGAACTCTTCACCGTCGATAGAGCCAACGAAGTCAATGCTTACGCGTTTGCCATCTTCTGCTGCTTCTTCAACTTCAACCCAAGTTGCTTGTTGCTTACGTAGAGTATCGATCATCTCTTCTACGTCTGCATCTTTAACTTCTGTTAGTGGTTTTTCAACAGTGATGCTCTCTAGGCCTTTAAGCTCAACTTCTGGGTAAACTTCAAAAGTTGCAGTGAAAACTAGGTCTGAACCTTCTTTGTTCTCTACAGGAGCGAAAGTTGGAGCGCCAGCTGGGTTGATTTTCTCTTTAACGATAGCTTCGATGAAGTGGCGTTGCATTACTTCACCAAGAACGTCTTGACGTACTGCTTTGCCGTACATCTTAGCAACCATTTTTAGAGGCACTTTACCCTTACGGAAACCATCGAAACGACGGTTTTTAGCGATGTTGCGTAGTTCAGCTGTTACAGCGTCTTCGATGTTTGCAGCTGGAACAGTAATGTTTAGACGGCGCTCTAGGCCCTCTAGCGTTTCAACAGTAACTTGCATTATATATAAACCTCTAAAGTGGCTCGGTTTTCCGAGCGTATGAGCGAAACTCAGAGGAGCTTACGCTTCATCCTTGTGTAGTGTTCTGTCCGAACACCTAATTTAAAATCGAGTATCGATACTGGTTGTCAGTACCGGACTAATCAGTGATATCTTCGATAAAATAACCAAAGGTATCTCCTATTAGCCTCAGGACAGAATTTTTAGACGCGACATTCTAGCGATCTGTCGCAACCCTGTCGAGCCAATAGCCACTATGTGGACATTGTCTGCGCTAAATTCTCGAATGCTGACCCATTTTTTCTTCAAAAATGCGATTCAGACACCGTCTAAGCATCGCCAGCATATCTAGAATGGGGACAATAGCGACTTTTTCAAGAGAATCGACCGGTTTTTTTATCGAAAAGCCTAAAAAGAGATCTTGCTCTTGTTTTACTCCACAGAGTTGAAAACTAAATCCCTAATCCTTCCTACAAACTATTAACATTTTCTTACGTGACCAAAGGAAGTTGTAAGGAGTGTAAGGATGTCGCAAAAAAAACGGATTCTGCTGACATTTTTTGCTTTCTATTTCCTGTGCGCAATTATCGGTGGCCATTGGGTTTGGCAGACCAGTTATCAATCTCTACTTGATAAACACCAATCACAGCTGGAGCAGTTTTCTGGCCATATAAAAAATAAACTCGATAAGTACGCCCATATCCCAAATCTTCTCGCTAAAGATGATCCTCTTTATCAAGCGCTTCTGCACCCCAACAACAGTGCGCAACTGGAAATCACTAATCGGTATTTAGAATCCGTTAATGGCGTGATTGAAGCAGCGGATACGTACTTAATCGATCAATGGGGTACAACGATCGCAGCCAGCAACTGGCGTAAAGAGCGCTCCTTTATCGGGCGAAATTTTGCATTTCGCCCTTATTTCAAACAAGCCATTGTAGGCAAAAGAAGCCAATACTACGCACTGGGCTCAACATCTGGTAAACGTGGCTACTACTATTCTTATCCCATCGTATACGCTGGCGGTGTACTTGGTGTCGTCGTGGTGAAGATGGACCTAAGTAAGATAGAGGACAACTGGCAGCAACCTAACAGTGTTTTTGTCGCCAGCGACCCATACGGAATTGTTTTCATGAGTAGCCGAAGTGAATGGCTACTCAAAAGCTTACAACCACTGACAAAAAAAGAGAAAAAGCAAGTTTGGGCAAGCCAACAATATCTTGATGCGCCAATTGAAACGCTTGGATTAGTGGGTAGTTTGGACGAGGTGCATTCTGAGCTTAAACAGGGTTACCCATACAATAAAGGAACCTTGGTGGTCTCTTCGCTGCCCCTTCCCGAACTCAAACTGACAATTCGTGTGCTGTCTCCTAAACAGTCGATCGTTTGGTTCACCATGGGTTACATCTTTGTACTCACTCTAGCATTCATGGTTTTGTTTTTAATTGGTCAGCTTATTTATCACCGTCAACAGCGTCACTTGCAAATTGAACGAATTCAACAAGAAGCCAATCAAAAGTTGGAATATCAAGTCATGGCACGGACTGCCGAGTTGCAAGCGGAGATCGCACAGCGTATCGATACCGAGCAAACTTTACGCGTTACTCAAGACGAATTGGTGCAAGCAGCGAAACTCGCGGTGTTAGGACAAATGTCGGCCAGTATCAGCCATGAACTGAATAATCCACTTGCGGCAATTCGTAGCTTTGCGGAGAACGGCAAGCTGTTTCTAAAAAAAGAAAAATATGAGCGAGTGGAAGATAATCTCACTCGCATTTCTGCTCTCACTGACCGTATGGCAAATATCAGTCAGCAACTTCGCTCTTTCGCCAAAAAAACCAGTGGTGACGAGTTGGCTCAATCTCGACTGTTCCCTGTTATTGCCTCTGTAAAAGAACTGATGAAGCCCGCATTTAAATCAGGGCGCGTCACGTTAGAAACAAATTTGCCAGAGCATGATGTTGAAGTGCAGATCAATATTATTCAACTGGAGCAAGTGTTGGTCAATTTACTGACTAATGCGATAGAAGCACTCAAAGAGCAACAAGACAAACAGGTAGAATTATCTGTAGAACACGATGAGCACACTGATTTGGTTTGGATTCATGTTGATGATAATGGCCCAGGGCTTGGCTCTTTCTCACTTTCTGATTTATGTGAACCGTTTCTAACCACTAAACTGAACGGTTTAGGTTTGGGTCTCTCTATCTCGCAACAAATCTTAGCCAGTATGAATGGAAAATTATGTGCCCATAATCGAGAACAAGGCGGCGCTCGATTCTCATTGTGTTTACCTATCACTTCTTACAACACTGAACCATCAAAAGGATAAGATCATGTGTCAGGTGTTTTTTATTGATGATGAGGCCGATCTCAGAATCGCTATAGAACAGACCTTTGAACTGGCGGATATCGACGCCAAGTTTTTTGTGGATGCAGAATCGGCTTTAATAGCGATGCAGCAAGGAGAAGAAGCTGGCGTCGTGGTCACTGATATCTGTTTGCCGGGCATTTCTGGTATGGATATGCTGACAACTTTGACTCAACGCGATGCAAACTTACCCGTCATCATGATCACTGGACACGGTGATATTTCCATGGCTGTGCAAGCCCTTCATCAAGGCGCTTACGACTTTATTGAGAAACCTTTTGCGCCAGAACATTTGGTTGAAACGGTTAAGCGGGCGATTGAGAAGCGCAAACTAACCAATGAAAATGAAAAACTGCGCCTGTCACTTAAAGCCAGTAAAACCCTTGGTCCACGAGTTATTGGTGAAACCTCTAGCATCCAAATATTACGAGAGACCATCACCCAAATCGCCGATACCGACGCCGATATTTTATTGTTTGGTGAAACCGGTACAGGGAAAGAGTTAATCGCTCGTTCTTTACATGAGCAAAGCTCTCGCCGGAACCAAAACTTTGTCGCCGTAAATTGTGGAGCGGTTCCAGAGAACTTAATTGAGAGTGAACTCTACGGCCATGAAAAAGGCGCATTCACTGGCGCCGAAAGCCGTCGTATCGGTAAATTTGAGTTTGCACAAGGCGGCACACTTTTCTTGGATGAGATCGAGTCGATGCCTATCCAAGCCCAAATTCGTTTATTGAGGGTATTACAAGAGCGCGTGATTGAGCGTGTCGGTTCAAATGAATTATTGCCTTTAGATATTCGAGTGATTGCCGCAACAAAGGTCGATTTAAAACACGCAGCTGAAGAAGGTACTTTCCGTCAGGACCTCTATTATCGGCTCAATGTCGTGACCCTGGATCTCCCGCCACTACGCGAACGAAAAGAAGACATTCCCGCCCTCTTTCACCACTTTCTGTTGGTAGCAGCTTCACGTTATGGCAAAAGCTCACCTAGCTTGTCACCCCAAGATCTAGCGCAACTGATGAGCCATGACTGGCCTGGCAATGTTCGAGAACTCAGAAATGCTGCAGAGCGTTTTGTGCTATTGGGTAAGTTAATTCAGTTGGGAGAATCGAACCCAGTTGCTAAGTCTTCCTCAAGCCTTGCAGAGCAAGTGGCGGAGTTTGAGAGAGCAGCCATTGAAGGCGCTTTATTAGAAAACAGCGGTAGTATTAAACAGACAATGTGCCAATTGAATGTGCCAAGAAAAACTCTTTACGACAAGATGCAGCGCTACCAAATAAATAAAGACCTTTACAAATAAAACACGTTCAAATAGCTGGCATTATATTCAACTTGAATCATAATTTTTAACAACGGGTTTATCATGGTTGTTATAGATATGAACGAAAAAGTGAGAATACCGATTGTTACAGATACCGTGCTCGTAGACGGTTGCTATCAAGAAGAGAGAAGATTCGGTGAAGAGCGTCGCAAAAATAAAAAGAGGTGGCGACACTATGAACGTCGAATTAATTCAGACCCGCGCAAAACTTGTTACAAGTCAATAGACGAAGAGGTGTGAATTCTCACACCTCTTTCTACTTTCTGGCTTCCATTACTTGGTAATGATCTCCGGCCCCATCAAGGTAGTAGGCAACCAAGTCGAAACCCATGGTACATATGTGACGATAATTAGGAATAAGAACATCACTCCAACCCAGGGTAATGCTGCCTTCACTACATTCATCATCGACATTTTGGCAACACCAGCGGTCACAAATAAGTTAAGACCCACGGGCGGCGTTATCATTCCTATCTCCATATTCACCACCATCATTATGCCCAAATGAATTGGGTCTATGCCTAATGCAATCGCAATTGGGAACACGAGCGGCGCAACAATGATCAACAAGCCTGATGGCTCCATGAACTGACCACCAATCAACAACAAGACGTTCACCACAATCAAAAAAGTGATTGGTCCGAGACCAGCCGAGAGCATCGACTCGGTGATCATTTGCGGGATGCGTTCTTCCGTTAAAACATGCTTCAAAATTAAGGCATTAGCAATGATGAACAGAAGCATGATGGTGAGTTTACCCGCTTCATACAGGGTGTGTTTGGTGTCTTTATGAACAAAGGTTTGGAAGATTTTAACGAGCGCAGGTTTAGTGTTTTTCTTGTCTGCAAATGGCCCCATGTCTTTGTATACAAAGTTAGCAATAAAGAATGAGTACACAGCAGCAACCGCAGCGGCTTCTGTCGGCGTAAAGATACCGCCATAGATACCACCAAGAATGATGACGACCAACAACAAGCCCCAGCTTGCATCCTTGGCGGCATCGAAGGTTTCTTTCCAACCAACAAAAGGTTGTTTTGGAAGGTTCTTGATTCTCGCGGCAATGTAAATCGCGATCATCAACATGACACCCGCCAGCAAACCGGGAATCACACCACCAAGGAACATACGTCCAACTGACACATCCGTTGCGGCTGCATACACCACCATCACAATCGAAGGTGGGATCAAAATCCCTAGCGTACCTGCGTTACAAATTACCCCAGAGGCAAACTCTTTTGAGTAACCGTTTTTGATCATACCTGCGATAACAATACTACCTATGGCAACAACCGTTGCAGGTGAGGAACCTGACAACGCGGCAAACATCATACACGCGACAACCGAAGCCATCGCCAAACCGCCGCGGAACCAGCCTACAATGGCAATGGCGAAACGAATGATCCGCTTTGCTACGCCACCCGTCGACATAAAGCTTGAAGCCAATATAAAGAATGGAATAGCCAATAGCGTGTAGTGGCCCGCGAATGCATTAAACAGCGTTTGAGCAACTGACGCTAAAGAGGCATCCGAATGCATTAAAAGGAAAAGAACACTGGAAAGGCCCAGCGAAATAGCAATTGGCACGCCAACCAGCATAAAGCCAATTACCATCAAAAATAGAAATAAGATATCCATGGCTTATTGCTCCTTGTTTTTAGCGTCTTGCGAGGCCTTTGGAGCCATTACGTCTTCAGCGTCACTCATCTCAGCTTTAAGAGATTCGAGCTCTTCCTCCGCTTCATGTCCTGCAATCAAGCGATCGAGCTTACCAGTAGCGATTTGCCACGTGACTTGAACAAATCTAAACGTTAGTAGCGCCATTCCAAGTGGCAAAGCGAAGTAAGGAATAAAACGTGGCAGCTTTTCATAACGCTCTCCCTCATTTAGCCAGTCGGCCATGAACTGGAGTATTTCAGGCATCGGAATATCGTCCGTTTCATACCACGCTCGGTCAGTAGCGAACGGATACCAGTAGTTCCAAGCGCCAATTAACAGCAAAATAGAGAAGGCTAAGCAACACATTGCTGCAAAAAGCGCCAGGGCTTTTCGTTTACCTTCCGGAACGATGTTAATAATGACATCGACACCAATATGAAAGTGTTTTTTCACACCATAAGATGCGCCAACCAACACCATCCATGCGAACATGAAAACGGTGAGCTCAAGCGCCCAAAGAATATTGTCGTTAAAGACATAACGAAAGATGACATTGGCAAAGGTCAGCAAGGTCATGGCACCCAAGAAGAAAGCAATCAAAGTCTCTTCAATGGCATCGGTGATTCGTCCAGCCTTGGCAAAAAAAGTCTGTTCCATAATTACATCACGTCGTCTGTAGGGGGAAAGAGCCCCCTCAGTTTGAGAGGGCTAAATGTGCTAGGTGTTATTATTTTTGGTTAGACGCCAAAGCGGCTTCGATTAGGTCAGAACCAATGTCTTTTTCGAACTTCTTCCATACTGGTTGAAGTGCAGTGACCCATTCTTGGCGCTGTTCTGGCGTTAGAGTACGAACCACACCACCTGCCTCGATGATATTGTTCTTATTCGCAAGGTTTACTTTGGTTGACTCAGCATTACGCTGCGCAGTTACCTCTTGAATAATGGTATTTAACTGCTCGCGCTGATCATCTGGTAGGTTTTTCCAGAAGTCGTTTGACGTCACAACTAAGTAATCCAGAATTCCGTGGTTCGTTTCCGTAATGCCATCTTGAACTTCGAAGAATTTTTTGCCGTAAATGTTTGACCAAGTATTTTCTTGACCATCAATAACCTTAGTTTGCAAGCCGCCGTAAACTTCTTTGAACGACATTTTTTGTGGGTTAGCACCTAGCTGCTCAAACTGAGCAACGAGTACATCAGACGCTTGAACACGGAACTTAAGTCCTTCAGCATCAGTTGGAGAAATGAGCGGCTTGTTGGCTGACATTTGCTTCATGCCGTTATGCCAAAACGCAATGCCTTGTAGGCCACGACGTTTCATTGAATTTTTCAGCTTTTCACCCGCTTCCGAGTTTTGGAAACGGTCAACCGCGTCGACATCATCGAACAAGAAAGGAAGATCGAAAAGGCGGTACTTCTTGGTGAATTTCTCAAACTTAGAAAGAGAAGGAGCAGCGAGTTGAACATCACCATTCAGTAGCGCTTCCAACACTTTGTCATCATCATAAAGTGTTGAGTTAGGAAACACCTGCATACAGACTTTACCGTTCATCTCTTCGTTGACGCGCTTTTCAAGTAACGAAGCCGCGATGCCTTTAGGGTGTTTGTCCGCGTTCGTTACATGGCTAAACTTGATGACCGTTTCACCCGGGTCACAATTTGCGGCAGCATTAAAACTGGTAACAGCAAGTGCAGAGACAGATAGTAGAGTTAGAGGCTTAAACATTATTATTCTCCTTGTTGAATCACATCCCATCCCGTCCATGAGTAACTAGGTGTTAGGCGATGGGTACGGATGTTCAACAAAGAGCAATTAATGGACCATGTTAAAATTTATATGTATTTCAATAAATTAACATGGCCCATTAACATGAATCCGAAGTGTAACGAGTGAATTCCACCCAAGAAAAAGATAAAAATGGGTGGAAAATGACCCATTTATGAAGAACAGCTTATCTCCATTTTCTTCCCCCATTCCGGCGGCAATTTCGCGTAATCATCAAACTCGGGTTGCTCATCAAATGGGCGTTTTAACAGTTCGGCCAATCGGTGTAATTCGCTAAGGTCCCCTTCTTCCGCTTTATCAATCGCCAACTGAGCCAAGTAGTTACGCAAGATGTATTTGGGATTGGCTTGACGCATCTGTTTGCAACGCTGTTCGGTTGAAATCAGGCCCCCTAGTTCATCAACCTCTAGCTCACACCGAGCTAAGTACAGATCAAGCCAAGCTCGCGCAGCTTCTTGGTCGAGAAATAAATCGATTACGGCTTGGGAAGGCGCATTATCAAGGTTTGAAAGTGTTCTGAAGAAGCGAGTGTAGTCCGTTTTGTTCTGGTGAAGAAGCTCAAACATAGCTTCAAACAAACGCCCGTCTTCCGCTATCTTGGTTTTTAAGCCCAACTTCTCACGCATGAGGCCGCTGAACTGCTGGCTTAAATGAACTTCAAATTGACTCAACGACGATTCTAAATCTTCTCGTTCAACGAGTGGCGATAGCGCATGCGCCAGTGCTGACAGGTTCCAAAGCGCAATTCTAGGCTGTTGATCAAATGCGTAACGACCCTGGTAGTCTGAATGATTACAAATGTATCCCGGCTCATAATCATCAAGAAAGCCAAACGGACCATAGTCAAAAGTTTGCCCAAGAATTGACATGTTATCGGTATTCATCACACCATGCGCAAAACCAAAAGCTTGCCAATATGCGATCATCTCGGCTGTTTTAGTCACGATGGCGTCAAACATCGCGGCATATGGTTTCTCCGCCGATGCACAATCAGCAAAGTGCCACTCAATCACCTTATCCGCCAACAGCTTCTGCTCTGCTAACTGGTTGGTGTAAAAGAAATGCTCAAAGTGACCGAATCGAACATGGGTTTCAGCCATTCGAAGTAACAAAGCGCCCGATTCCGTTTTTTCTCGATAAACAGGTGTATCACTGACCATCATACCGAGAGCACGTGTCGTGGGAACCCCAAGGCCCGCCATGGCTTCACTGCACAGGTACTCACGGATAGTTGAGCGTAATACCGCTCGCCCATCTCCCATTCGCGAGTAAGGCGTTAGCCCTGCACCTTTGAGGTGAAGATCAAACCAAGTACCATTCTGATGCTCAATTTCTGCCAACAGTAATCCACGTCCATCGCCCAAATCTGGGTTGTAAACGCCAAACTGATGGCCTGCATATTTCATCGCAAGAGGACGAAATTGTTCGAATTCACTTAGCCCAGAAAAAACCGCCAATAACTCATCGTTTTGCTCTTCTGGTAAACCAAACTGCTGTGCAAACTCACCATTCCAAGCGACCCAGCGAGTGTTGTCCAAGGGTTGTGGCTCGACCAACGTATAGAACGCTGACGGTAATTGACTAAAGCGATGGGTGAAATTGACCCGTTGCCAAATGGACATGTAGGGTTCCTTAATAAAAAGAAGTACTGTTGTGAGTATACGTGTGAATGTCCCTGTCATTCAGCCATGAAATGGGCATGGGTATTTTGCGTGAATAACGCGAAGGCGGCAGGAAGGTATCAACCTGCCGCAGACCGTCTCCTAAACGGAGGTAGCATGTAAAAACGATCAAAGGGTTAAGCGGAAAATTCTTCACCCGTTTTTGGTGGCTGTGATGGCGTATCAAAACGAGCGCGTTCGATATCCACTACCGTTTTATAGCTCAACGATAACAATGCCAGCTGGTACGCGCCAAAAATACCATAGGCCACACCGACGAAGCTCAACATAAAGAGATTCGTAAAGTGGCTAAAGATCAGCTGACTGAGCAAGCCCGCACCCAATGGAATTAGTCCCATCAAAATGAATACTTGTTTGTTGTATGCTCTGCTCTGGTTCCACGAACGACGCAAACTGCGCGGCTGATGATCCATTGCAGTCGCTGGCAACACAAATGACCATCGCGCCATTACCCAATAGCCAGGAATGCTTGCAATCGTTGTGATAATAGCCATAGCAACAAAGTCGGCTTCACCACTTTCTGCAATGTAGATAAACGACAACACAAAGATCGGCATACCAATAACGAGCATCATCATCAGTCCAAACAGTATCCACCAGCCTATGAAACGGAATTCTCGAGCTGACAAACGAAATACATCCAACGCAGAGTGCATGTAATCGCTGGCTAAATAAATTCGATGCACACGCACAGCCGCCATAGCGGCAACAAGTGGGTACAAAATAATTGTGACGAAATAAAATCCTGCGACATTGCCTTCTTGAACGTTCGCTTGATCTTGCCCCGTCATTTCAGGATACATAAAAGCAAAAATTGAGTGCACGATAATCAACGGAATACAAGCAATAACAATTGCGAGTAGATTCCTTCTGACCATCACTGCCGCTTCTCGGCATATTTCCGAAACAGAAAAGCCCTCGGTAGACATATAACATCCTTAGTTCATAAAAATCGGCCCCTAGGGTAACCGCAGAGTAGAAAAATCGCTTTAAAAATAATGAGAAACACATCTCATAAGACAATGAGAACGAAACCAAAATAGATCAGATAAAAAATAAGCCACTCAATGTGAGTGGCTTATACCGCAATTCAATACCGTTTTAGACGCGACGTCGCCAGCCTAATGTTGCAAGTAACATCAAAGCCCAATAAGAAACACTGCCGCTACCTTCAGAGTTCTTGAATGTCGTTGTCTTCAAAGAAGCAACAACCGTCACGATAACTTCCCCCGTAGCAGTGGCACCATGACCGTCTGAAACCGTATATTGCAGCTTGATGCCGTCAGTAGGGCTATCCGGTGCTTGAAAACGGATTTTGCCATTCTCTACACTCGCACTTCCCACACCCGTTACGTTCTGTACGCTTTCTACAACCAGTTTATCGCCGTTCACATCCGAATCATTGCTCGCTGCATCAATCAGAATACTTTCACCAACGGCAACGGTCGCCGTATCTGCAAGCGTAAGTGGCGCTGCGTTTTTCATGGTTAAATCGACGGTAGCACTGGACGTTTCATTACTAGGATCAGTCACGGTTAAACGGAATGTCAGAACCTCACCCGCTTTTGCACCTTGAGGCACCGTAAAGCTTGTGCTAACACTGGTTGCATTGCCAAGAGAAACTGAAGTGCCAGCCAACTGCTCCCATTTATAACTCAACACGTCACCATCAGCATCCGTACTATTTAACGCAGACAACGTGACTCGCTGCCCAACCGTCATGTCTTTATTATCAACATCAATCACGGCCACTGGCGCTTCGTTGCTGCCAAGCACTTCCACCTGCACATTCACGATTGAAGATGAGTACGCACCATCAACCGACAACAAACGATATTGGAAAGTGTCCAGACCAACGAAGTTAGCTTCAGGTTGGTACTGGTTGCCAGAGATGGTGCCGTGCTCAGGCTTCTGCACAATGTCCACATTGAACTGATACCCTACCGCCATGAAATCATTGTCCATCAGGTTCAGTTTGATTGGCGTATTTTTATTGGTTTGTAACGAATCAGATTTCGCTTCAACCAAGTTGCTCGCATCCACATTTAATAATGCTGCAAACGGAATATAAGAGAACCCGGCTTTTTCTAGACCAAACGTGCCAATCTCACTGTAATCACCAGTCCACATTACAGGTAGGGAGGCTTTTTCAGTTTTTAGCAAGCGGCCGAAGTCAAAGTTTGCATCAAATTGACCGCCTTCCAATTCAACGACCAATAAATGCTGACCCGCACTCAATTGGCTTGATTGAGGGAATAAAATTCGAGATGACTTTTGGAAGTTACCTTGCTGTAAAAGCTCAGCGTTGTTTTGATTCAATATTAATCGATAGCCAATGTTTCCAGAAAATGGGAATCGCCAAACTCGATAAGTCATGTCACTTTGAGCGCTATCTCTTTGCGCGTAAAGTTGAAGGCCATCAAGCTCTGTATCACTATTCAAGTCCAGTGACACCGCCAGAGTGTTACTCCCACTCGCGTACACATAACCTTGATGAAGAGAGTTCAGCCATGCTGATTTATTTGGTTCGTTTGTATGCTCAAGAGAAAAGCTACCGCCGTTGGTGTTGCTGGCAATGTTGGAAATACGAACCCCAGTATCAAACCCTGTGATCGCTCTCAGACCCGGGGTCGATGTATCTGAAATGACATCGCCACCATTAGGGTACAAATCGTCAGCGTCACTCCTACCATCATTTTCTAACTCATTCAGACCATCAGCCTGCATGATTTGAACCTGCATCGCGCCAACATCATTAAAGCGGTTCTGGACATTGACCGACGTCGCCAGGATACCTTCAGCCGCCAATGCTCGGTCGTAACCGCTAAAGGTGCGATTTTCCAAGTAAACACGTGGGCCAAACTCTTTCAAGTACGGGTCGAGATACACCAGCTTGACATCGTCGTTGTTCACAGAAATAGGCGCTGGACTTTCATGAGTTACCGTTGGTACAACAAAACCAGCAGCGTGTTTGCTCCATGCACTCATGTTCACCGGAGTGTCACCAGCGTATGAATCTCCCGGTTTCTGCGCCCATGAACCGCCACCCATCACGCCCCAAGAGCCGATCGAGGCATCACTGTTCCTTGCGTACAAATCCGGTAAGCCAAGCATTAAGTGGCCAAGCTCGTGTACGATCACGCCCAAGGTCGCTTGATGATCAACTTGATAGTCAGCGAACACACAATAGTCTGTGATCTTTTTACCATCTAGTGTGACATCATCGTGAGAGAATTTGTGCGGCCAAATAGCAGGACGGTTGAGAACCCCTGTTGAACGATCGCCCCCCGCAAAAATAAACATGACAGAGAGTTCTGACGGTTCTACGGTACCATTTTGATTGCTGTCGTAGGCCGAAAGATTAAAGTATGGATCCAGTTTTTGATAAGCCTCGGTGAAAACCGCATTCAACTTGGCGGTGCATGTTTTATCAGTCGAACTAGAGTGACAGTTAGGGTGGCTTTGTGCCACAGTCACATCTATCACACCGTCATTGGCGGTGCCGTAACTCTCAAGTGCAGGAACAACTTTGAATTTACCTTGAGAGTTTTTATCAAAGTAATCCACAACGCTTTGACCATTGGTATTAAATACGCGTTGCTCAAAATCATGCACCATTGCTTGGTCATCAAACGAAACTTGCACAACCAATAGGGGCTGCTGCTTCACCGTTGAACTGCTCATCGCCTGGTAACCTTGCGCCGAACGCAGTAGGTTTTTTCGTGCCATCGGTTCAATGGTTTTTAGAGAAGATAATTGCGGTTTAACTTGTAAATCCGGGCGAAACCTCGCCGACTCAGGTGGCTCACTCGACTGCGTTTTCACCACACCTGTCGAGATCAATATTGGCGTGTCTGACTCGCGCTGAATCTGCGCGAAAAACCAAACGCCGTCTTCCTGAAGTAAGGCATTGCCCTGCTTATCTTCAAACCAGTGGAAATCTGCCGTTCCACGTAGAATTGCCTCACTGGAGCTACCATCGCTCAACGCAATAGTATGCCAAACCGGTGATGGCGGAGTAGTTGCCATGCTCTTCCCTGCAAGAAGCGCAGTTAGCATAGCCATGGCGAGTGTGTTGAATTTCAAAGTACGACTCCATCTTTTCGATTCGTTAATTAATACCAAGCACAACAAGCACAAAGTAACCCTATGGGCATAGAGTAAGACTGAGTGACTATTGACGAAGGCTGGTATCAATTCGCTCAGATAACACGACGTAGTTTGGTGTCACACTACAAAAGCGTCGGATTCCAAAACGCTGTTATGAGCGTAGCTTCTGAGAATATAAATTGAGTGAATGAATAGTATCGAAACGAAAGGAAGAAGAAATGAACTTCTACGAATTTGTAGGTAAAACTGGGCAACATTCCACATATTCTATAAATGTACGAGCACTGCTATTAATCAATGCTCGTAATGGTCGGGCGGCCATTGTTTAACGCTATATTAACCTGTAAGAACGGCGTCTTCTGGGTATTTGACCAAGGTAGGTTCAGGACGTGCCAACATGTAGGCAAGCGTGAGCGGCCCAATACGACCAATGATCATCACCACGATCATAATGTATTTACCAGGTTCAGAAAGTTCCGCAGTCAAACCGGCGGTGAGCCCCACTGTGGCAAATGCGGAAATGGTTTCAAACATAACCTTATCAAAGCTGGCCTTCTCGGTAAGCATCAATAAAAACATTGCGCTTGTCAGGATGGCTCCGCTCACAACGATAATTGCCAATGACTTAGTCACAGTTTGCCAATTTATGGTTCGCTTAAACATAACCACATGTTTCTTTTGGCGTAAAAAGGTCCACGTAGCCATAAACGCAACAGCAAATGTGGAAACTTTAATACCGCCCCCCGTTGAGGTGGAACCCGCTCCAATTAACATTAGAACAATCATGACCAGTAAGGCTGGCTGGGTAAACAACGCCAAGTCAACACTATTAAACCCTGCCGTTCGAGCACTCGCAGATTGAAAGAATGCCGCCAACCATTGCCCTGTTGCAGGTAAAGACGCCATTGTGTTTGGGTTGCTTCGCTCAAGTAACCAAAACATCATCGTTCCGACTAAGAGCAATATCGGTGTCGCAATCAGCATGATTTTGGTGTGAAGATGCAAAAAGTGGAAACCTTTGCGCCAGTTTAGCCAGATGTCACCCACAACAGTAAAACCAAGCCCGCCAAAAATGAATAGCCCCGCCAGTGTAAAGACAACCAACGGATCATTCACAAAGCTCATCATACTGTCAGAAAACAGCGCGAACCCAGCGTTGTTAAATGCAGAAATTGCATGAAACAAGGCGTAAAACATACCAGTCTGCCAGCCCATTTCAGGGACCCAGCGGATAGAGAGAAAAATAAACCCGATCGTTTCTGCAACAAGCGCGAAAACAACAATCCGCTTTACTAGTCGGTTTAGATTGACTTGCCGATCTTGCCCTAATGCTTCTTTCGCCAGCGCTTGTTGACGCAAACTCAAACGCACGCCGAACATATAGAGTAAGACCGCCGACAAAGTCATCTGCCCCAACCCACCGATTTGCATTAAAAACATCAGCAAGATTTTACCCGCAAGCGTAAAGTGTTGCCCAGTATCGACAACACCAAGCCCTGTCACACTAATAGCGGACGTTGCAGTAAACAAAGCATCCGTTATCGACAGGCCCGTAACAGAAAAAACTGGCAAGGTTAGCAATACCGCAGAAGGCAGTAAAACACCGAGAAAACTGAGCAATATAATTCGCGGTTCGTTGCCTTTCGCTTTCTCTTGTTTACCATCTGGTGCGTAAAAAACACCTTTCTGATGAAAATACGTCATAGCGATTTTAATTTATTTGCGAGCGCATCTTGAGGGCCGACCACAATAATTAGGTCACCAATTTCTAGTGTGGTATTAAGGTCAGGTGCCTTGGTAATTTCTGGGCCCCGTTTAAACCCTAGCACTTGCACGCCATCGACTTTGCACAGAGCCAAATCACTTAGTGTCTTACCCATCCAACGAGAGCCAATCACAAACTCCGTCATAGCTAAGCCACTGCCTAATGGGTGGAACTCAAGAACCCGTTTATCGAGCATTTTACGCGCGACACGTATCCCCATGTCACGCTCAGGCATGATAATGTGGTCTGCGCCAATTTTTTGCAGAACACGAGCTTGGAAGCGGTCGTTGGCTTTAACCCATACTGACTTTACTCCCGCCTCTTTAGCAATCAATGTC
This sequence comes from Vibrio sp. 947, assembly GCF_033339115.1. Lineage (NCBI taxonomy): Bacteria > Pseudomonadati > Pseudomonadota > Gammaproteobacteria > Vibrionales > Vibrionaceae > Vibrio > Vibrio sp. 947. Next base: position 41,650 of record NZ_JAWOTX010000012.1, read on the forward strand.
GCAAGAATACTGGCATTGACATCCGCTCCGATGGCAATCATCACCATGTCGTAATCATCAAGTTTGAGCTCAGCAACCGTCTCTTCGTGAGTACAGTTAGCCACAACCGCCTGACTAACAAAACTGGCAGCTTCTTTAACTCTGTCTTCGTTGATGTCAACGGCTAAAACTTGAGCGCCTGAATCTTGTAACTCTTTACACACTGCCAAACCAAATCGGCCAAGACCAATAACGGCGAATTGCTTATCACCTGTTTTCATTTGTGCCCCATCTTATGCATTCATTAGCAAGCAAAAAAGTTTGCGCCCATTCCTTACCTTGTGCAAACCTGCGGACAGATAATTGACAAAAGCTTAACGCACCTTGATTCACTTTACGTGTTAAGCGTATGACACTGATTAACTTTTTTCCTCATTACCGAATAGAAACCGTCGCGATGGCTACATTATTGGATGCCTAAAAACGCAAAAAGCCGCAAGAATGCGGCTTTTAGATCATGGGATAAACTGGCTATTTTGATTCGCGCTTATCGTGCGGTTTACGTTTATTCTTAGGCACGTAATTTAAAATTGAAATTGGTACTGGCTTTCTTGGCGCAAAACCTTCAATTTCCACTCGCTCTAGCAAGTGCCCTAAACGGCTTTCAATCATGCAGAGGTTCTTAAAGTCGTCTTTTGAAACCAGTGATATCGCCTCACCTTTCGCGCCAGCACGACCTGTACGACCAATACGATGTACATACTCATCCGCTGGGTAAGGTAAATCGTAGTTGATGACAACTGGCAGATTATCAATATCAATACCGCGCGCAGCAACGCCGGTTGCGACTAAGTACTGGATTTCACCCGCTTTAAACTTTTCTATTAATTCCTGGCGAACACGCTGATTACGGCCACTGTGGAATGCTTCTGCCACAATGCCACGTTTCTCAAGTTGGCTTACCAGTTTGGCTGCACCGTGTTTAGTTTCAATAAATACCAGTACTTGCGACCAGTCATTTTCTTTAAGCAAGTGACTTAACAGCGACGACTTCATGTCTTTATCGACGGTCGTGATCCACTGTTTAATATTTGATTTTGAGGCACTGTGCTTTGCAATCGTGATCTCTTCAGGATCAATAATCGCATTTTTCGCCAAGTCACGAACAGGGTTAGATAACGTCGCTGAGAACAGCAAACTTTGCACATGTTCTGGCATACAGTCGACGATTTTGTCGATCGCATCGATGAATCCCATATCCAACATTTTGTCGGCTTCATCAAGCACTAGCATTTCCACTTCATCAAAGTGAATCGCGCGTTGACCGTACAGATCAATCAAGCGCCCAGGCGTGCTTACCACAATATCGACACCCTCGATCAAGGCTTGTTTTTGTGGTGCATAATCCACACCACCAAACATCGCCATTGAGCGTAATGGTAAGTTTTTACCATAAGCTTCAATACTTTGATGAACCTGAAGCGCAAGTTCGCGTGTTGGCGTTAGGATAATCGCACGAGCGCGTTTTTTACGTTGCGTTTCGCCTCGACTAAGCTTTTCTAAGATTGGCAGAACAAAACTGGCCGTTTTACCTGTGCCCGTTTGCGCTGCTGCAATTAAATTGCGGCCACGCAATACGATTGGAATGGCTTTTTGTTGGATAGAAGTGGGTTTTTCATAACCTAGCGCTTTTACTGCATCAGCAATCGATGCGCTTAAACCAAGCTTAGAAAATGGCATAGAAAGGTCTCAACAGAGGAAATGGGCGCGTAGTGTATCAGAATCCCCGTGAAGTAACAGAAGGATTCATGCGCGAAAAACTAGGAACATGACACAATCTTAGCCCAGGAAATTGGGCTGCAAACCTTTTTCTAATTTTTTCCTCACTTTGTAGGAAACATCATTAAGCGTGATTTTCCCCGTTTTGTGGCGGTCGATACCTGCATTCTGTCGATAGGCAATTGAGCCTTGTCTGAACAAAACGAAAGACGGCGGTTTACCAATCGCAGCAGGGTAGAGAATGGCCATGTAAGCATCTTCTAAGCTATTAATTTTATTTCGATAGGGCCAATAGTACGCTTTCACATAGTCAAGTTGTTCAAGCGCGCTCATTCTCGCAAGAGTCTTTGTGTTCACTCCTAATGACTCTGCGGTAGAGGGCATAAATTGAATTAACCCTGTAGCCCCGCTTCCGGAACCATTTTTGATGCTTGGACTGAAAGTTTCAGCAGTTTCAAATGCCATGCACGCCATAAGATGATTAGGATTGATCTTTAGCTCTTTACTAATACGGATGACTTTAGATTTGAACTCTGGAGAAACTTTACCTCCCCACGCTACCGCGTTCTCGGGATCTGCAATCGAAGAGACCGTTGATGCGTCATGTTCTTCGACAATTTTAGAAAGTAGAGGAAGCGTTTGGCGTAGTCGATGGCTCGAACTCACCAAGCGAATTGATTTGGTAAGAAACTTGTCTTTTTTTTGGTGTAGTTTTTGGAACTTTACTAACTTATACAGTTGCTTATAAACCGTTTTCACAACGAAGCCGGATGTAGGGAACACTCCCAGAATGTAATCCATTTCCTACAAATTTAATATAAATATCAGCAACAGGAATTCTAGATGTGATCAATGTCACCATAAAAATTCTCAAATTCGATACACACCGATGTAAGTGGTCAATGTGTCTCCAACACGCTAGAAGTAAAAGTAAAGAGGCATTAAAAAGGTCTTACCAATTTTTTGGTAAGACCTAGGTTTACTGATTCTCGGATAAGCGAATGTATATTCTTACAGTTCAGCTTCCCGAACCAGTTCTGCAAGCGTCGACAAACGCTGCTCACTTTGTTTTACGTAAGGATTATTCGTATCCCAAGCATATCCAGCCAAAATCGCACTAATCATCTGTTTAATACGTGGATTCGGGTTTTGATAGAAAATCACATCTTGCAACGTGCCGTTGTACCAGCCTTCCACATAAGTGCGGAATGTGTTCACTCCCACCATTAAGCGTTGCGAGTACTCTTCTTGCCAATCAACCTTTTCACCATTCAGCTGACGAACCACGCAGTCCGCTGCAAACTCTGCCGATTTCATGGCGATAGTGACACCCGATGAAAATACAGGATCAAGAAACTCACCTGCATTACCAAGCAACGCGTAGTGCTCTGCCGCTAAACGTTTGACGTTAGCAGAATAGCCACCCAACTCGCCTGCTGGATTCGGGTAATTCGCGTTTCGCAATAAAGCAGCCAAACCCGGCTCTTCATTGGCTAACTGCTGCAACGCTGCAATCTTATCTTCTGGGTATTTTTCGAAAAATTCTGGCTCACCCACCACACCAAACGAACAGGTACCATTAGAGAATGGGATTAGCCAGTACCATACGTCGTGATTTTCAGGATGAACTGAAATTAAAATTTTGTTGCGATCGTATTCCGGCTCTTGGGGAGAGATATGATCTTCGATATGGGTAAAGATCGCTTTTCTAGGCGGAAGACAAGAAGGTTCTTCTAGCTCCAACAAGCGTGGTAAAACACGCCCAAAGCCACTTGCATCCAGCACAAAATCTGCTTCGATTTGATAAGCCTTCTTATTTGAGTCGAGCACTTCTAATCGAGACTTTTTCCCTTCAAACACTAGGTTGAGCAGCTCATGCTGATAACGAATCTCTACGCCTTGCTCTTCAGCGCTATCTGCCAATACTTTATCAAAGTTGGCACGTTGAACCTGAAACGTCGTGCCCGGTCCTGGTGTGTATTTGTTTGTAAAGTCGAACTGGGTGTATACGCCATTACGACGAAATGCAGCACCATCTTTATACTGGAAACCAAACTGCTTTACTGCATGAGTCATTCCTGCTTGTTCAACAACTTCCATACATGCAGGGAGTAGGCTTTCTCCTATGGAAAAACGTGGAAAAGTCGCTTTTTCTAAGACAACAACATCTATGCCACGCGATTTTAATAACGCAGAAACGGTTGAACCTGATGGCCCCGCTCCTACGACAACAACTTGCTTGAGCTCTGTTTTCATTCTGAATTTAGTTTGCTTGTAGTTTTAATAAGGTATGACCAAGGCCAATATTGTCGGTTCTTTCAACGACAGATAAACCTGCCGCTTCGACAATTTCTAAGAAATCATCACTGCGATAAAAGCGACTATTACCGTTAGCTAAACAGGTAAAATAGAGAGAAGTGGCATTAAGGCTATAGGAAGCTCCCGCGTATTTTTGAGCATCCCAAAACAGCTCCAATACGTAAATAGTATCTCCCTTCGTTAACTGGGCTTTAACTTTTTTAAGGATATTGAGGATCTCAATTGGGGAAAAGCAATCCAAGAACTGGCTCATCCACCATACGTCAGCGTGTCCAGGCAATGTTTGTGCTTTATCCAGCATGTTTGCAGGGTATGGACGTACACGCTCGACGAACTGGTTTTCTGAAACATTCTTCATCGCTACTTCTAATTGCTGTGGTAAATCAACAATCGTCACTTGAACGTCAGGGTCATGTTTACAACACTGAATCGCCCATTTTCCCGTATTTCCGCCAATATCCACAAGATGCTTTGGCTTGCTTGCAAATACTTCTTTAAGCAGAAGTGGGAACGAGCGATCCGAATAGAAATGATCGAACTTAAACCAGCTCTGTTTGGCTTGTTCTGGTAACGTCGATAGACCTTGATAAATGGTCTCCCAATTGCCCAACTCTTTCAAACCTGACGGTTTACCTTCTTGAATTGCTTCCGTCAAATGCATCATCGCGGCGTAACAAACATCTGCCGTAAAATCCATGTTTGCATTCGTCATACCATCATGAAGAAGGTAAAAACCAAGGTTTGCAAGCGAATAGTTAGGTCGTTCCCATAAAACAATATGCGCACTAATCGCCATATCCAACAGTACTTTAACACCATATTCTGATACTCCCGTTTTCTCGGCAATATCTGTGGCACTCATGCCTTGAGCGCCAGCGCTGTCTAAAGCGGCTAAAATACCTAAATCTCGAAGCGTTTTGGCGGTCTGGAACACGATTGGTGCAAAAGATAACTTCTGAGCTTCTGTCTTCGCTTCAAAAGCATTAAAAGGGTCATTATTTTGATTTAACACGGAAAAACCTAACTGCAATTAATAGTTTTATTGTTGAGATTGATTGCCCAACAATGCAATAGCTCGCTGAATATCAACATTCAAGTTGTTTACCCAACGATTGTAATTGCGGTGGATTTTGCCATCACTTGCTTTGAGATTTACTGAGTTGAGATAAATAATTGAGTAATATTTATTATTGTATGGGATTTTTACTTCTGCAGAGTGTTTACGAACGTGGATTTTTGCAATAAGAACACCAGGGCTTACTTCTTCGATCGTCCAGCCTCGGTTAGTTGCTGATTGCACTATGGCCATTTTTACTTGTTTATTTTGAAGATCATAAGCAACTGGAGTATCCTCCACATTCATTACAGGTTGTACTCGTCCACAACCAACAAGAAGCAAAGTTAATAATAACGAGACATACAGCTTAAAACGCGACATGATAATTTCCTTTTTATTGTGAATTTGGGTCAACCCCAATTTGTATCGAGCTGTAAAATAAACAATTTAACCCAATATGCCAAACTCGAAGATCAACATTTCGTTCAATATTGATGCGTGGACAGCGAATTCATTCGGTTTATCCGAATCCAATGAATGGAAACAATGGGCAACAGAGATAAAATGGCCAGAAGATGGCAAAATCAATGTTGCAAATATTCCTGCGATGATGCGCAGAAGAATGAGCCCACTCAGTAAACTGGCGGTACAAACTGCAATCGAAATGCTTAATCAACATCAAGTTGATTACCTTGTATTTTCAAGCCGTCATGGTGAACTGCATCGCAGCGTCGCACTAGTTGAAGATATAATTAATGGAGAAGAGGCGTCTCCGATGGCTTTTTCTCAATCGGTGCACAATACCGCCGCAGGGCTTGCCACTATCGCAACTAAACAACCCATTCCCCTAACTTCTATCGCTGCGGCAGAAAACACATTCCAAAGCGCAATATTAGAAGCATGGCTGTTTTTGTCCGACAATCCTGACAAAAAAGTACTGCTTGTTGATTTTGATGAGCCTATGCCTGACTCTTACTTAGAATATGAAAACCAACAATACAAAGGGTTTGGACTTGGCTTGATACTTTCTCATGGAGATGGCTTCACGGTGCAAAGCGGCATCAGTGCAAAATGCTCAAACCACCCGTTGCCACAAGGCTTAGCGTTTTTGCAACACTACTTGTCAGATGAAAATCAGTGGACTATTCACGCTCCGAAACAAATTTGGGAATGGCACAAAAAATGACTCGCTTAAATCAGTATTGGCGTGTGCTAGCAACAGGCTTTTGTTTTTCAGTATTTGGGTTAGGTGGTTTAGTACTGAGTTTCATTGTTATTCCGACCATTCGTATTTTTGTTTCAGACCAAACGGAACGCGAATATAAAGTTCAGGGTGCGATTCGATATTCATTCAACACATTTTGTAAATTGATGAAGCTAAGTGGCGCAATCGATTATCAAATTATTGGTGCCGATATTCTTCAAAAAGATCGTAATTGTTTAATTGTTGCCAACCACCCTAGTTTAATCGATTACGTTCTCATTGCTTCACAATTAAATCGCTGCGACTGTTTAGTAAAATCGGCAATATGGTCGAATCCTTTTATGAAGCACATCGTAAAAGCAGCCGGATATATTCCCAATGAAGCACCGGATGATTTATTAGCACTTTGTGATGAACGATTTAACAAAGGCAACGTGTTGCTTATATTTCCTGAAGGAACAAGAACAACACCAGGTGTAGAGCCGAAATTACAACGCGGTGCAGCACAAATTGCGGTAAGAACAGAACGAGATTTAAGAGTTGTCCATATTACGGTAACGCCAAGTTTCCTCACAAAAGAGAAAAAATGGTATCAAGTACCGGCAACAAAGCCCTTTTTCAGGGTTGAAGTTAAGGATAAAGTTGAGATTACCCCCTTTATAAAGCAAACTACGTCGCCGACAATAGCGGCGCGACGCTTACAACAGCACCTAGCTGAAAACATTTTTCCAGAAAACTTTTATTAATAAGCAGGTCCCAGTGGAACAGTTACACAACGACATTAAGCAACTTATTATTGATGCTTTAAACCTTGAAGATTTAACCGTAGATGATATCGAAACGGATGCACCACTTTTTGGTGATGGACTTGGCTTAGATTCTATCGACGCGCTTGAGCTTGGACTCGCAATAAAAAAACAATACAACATCGTTATTGATGCCGACGACTCAAATACGCGCGAACACTTTGCTTCTGTAGCAAATCTAGCGAAATACGTTTCTTCTCAAACTAATGAATAAGTTGTAGGTATATTCATGACTGATGTAAATAAAGATCAAGTATTTGAACAAGTTAAAGATGCGCTTGTTGAGCTGTTCGAAATTGACGCAGCCGACATTCAATCAGATGCGCACTTATACCAAGATCTCGATCTTGATAGCATTGACGCCGTTGATTTGGTCGTACACCTACAGAATGTCACTGGCAAAAAAATCAAGCCAGCAGAGTTTAGTGCAGTAAGAACCGTTGACGATGTGGTTAACGCTGTCACTGAGTTATTGAAGGAAAGTTAATGCGCCAATTGCTGACTGGTCTGTCTGCAATTGTACTGTTTGCCTACCCCTTCGCCGTCTATTTCGGTATAGATAAATTTGGCTTGAACTTAGTTGGGGGCTTGTTAATTGCTGCGTTACTTTTGCGTGTTTTCGTCGCAAATAAGACCCCACTAAAAGAGTTTAAGTTCTTGGCGCTCGTTACGGGCGCTGTTGGCATTGTTCTCATTACGCTTGGCATGGTGTTTAAACAACATGGGTGGCTTCAGTTTTACCCTGTCGTTGTCAATGTATGTATGCTGTGTATATTTGGACTGAGCTTAAAACAGCCGCAATCGATCATAGAGAGGCTTGCTCGCTTGCAAGAACCCGACCTTCCGGCTAGTGGCGTGGCTTACACTCGCAAAGTGACGATGGTTTGGTGCGCCTTTTTTACGCTCAACGCTGCCGTTGCACTCTATACCTGTTTCCTACCAGTAAAAATATGGACGCTTTATAACGGCCTCATCAGCTACTTACTTGCTGGTGGCTTGTTCGCTGGAGAATGGATCGTGCGTCAATTTGTTCGAAAGGAACACTAATCGTATGAATACAACGTATTCGAGCTTTACCTCCCTTGCGACCTTGTTCATCGCAGAGAGGTTTGAGCAATCCCCAGTCTCTTACGATCGCGACACGGTTATCACGTGGGGTGATTTCCAGCAGCACGTCGCAACACTTGCTCAGCAGTTAGAAACCCAACCAACGCAAAACATTGCGTTGTGTTTTGGCAACAGCTACCTGTTTGCCGTTGGCTTTTTTGCTTGTTGTTATACAGGAAAATCCATTGTATTACCTGGTAATTACCAACCAGAAGCACTCAAAGAGCTCAGTGAGCACTACGATTTGTTGCTGCATGATGCCGATGTCTCGGTTCCAGAATTGGTGAGCTCGCTTTTGATCGAAGCTCAATCATTGCTAGAAACCACCGTGATTAACGAGCCAGAGGCCAAACAACCTTATTTTTGGCGAGAATTAAACCTAGCGGAAATACCGGTAACGCTATTCACTTCGGGTTCAAGCGGCACACCAAAAGCCATTGCAAAAACGCTGAAACAGCTCGATATCGAAGTTGCTATTCTAGATAACCTGTGGGGCGACACGGTTGCCAGCACACACGTTGAAAGCACCGTTTCTCATCAACACATTTACGGCTTGCTGTTCCGCGTATTGTGGCCTTTGTGCTCCGCACGTCCATTTTCAGCACACAACCTTGAGTTCCCAGAGCAAATTGTCCATCACGCTGATGCTGACACCACGCTAGTAAGCAGCCCTGCGTTACTAAAACGACTCAGTGAAGAGCACAATCCGGTTGCGATTCGGTGCGTATTTTCTTCTGGTGGTCCCTTGCCAAACCAAGCCGCGCAGCACAGCCAGTTGTTGTTTGGGTCACTTCCTATTGAAGTGTTTGGCAGCACAGAAACCGGCGGCATCGCTTACCGTCAGCAGCACGAAGCCAGTACTCCCTGGACGTTATTCCCTGGTATTGAAGCCGAGCTTAACCATGAAAATTGTTTAAAGCTCCGCTCGCCACACATTGATGAAAACACTTGGTACCAAACTGCGGATGAATGCTATTTCCATGATAGTATTTCTTTTGAATTGCGTGGACGCACTGACCGAATCGTCAAAGTCGAAGAAAAGCGTATTTCCCTTGTCGAAGTGGAAAAACGTTTAGAGCAATTGCCGTGGGTTCAAGAAAGCGTGGTGATCCCAATGGAAAAATCTGGTCGCCTCACGTTAGTCTCGATCATCGTACTTAACGATCAAGGCAGCGATGTGCTTAATGAACTTGGTAAAGGCAAATTTTGGCTTGAGCTTCGCAAGGCACTGCGCAATTGGCTAGAACCGATCGCTATCCCGAGAAAATTCCGAGTGGTCGACGAAATTCCATTGAACAGCCAAGGCAAACGCCAAGTTGCTGAAATTGAAAAACTATTCCAATAAAGCTAGTAACATGGATAAAAGAAAACCAACTATTCAGAATATTGAAGTGAGTGACCATACCGCGGAGCTGTCGCTGCGAGTGGATGCTGACATCTTAGATTTCCAAGGTCATTTCAATCACTTCCCTCTTTTACCCGGCGTCACTCAAATTGATTGGGCGCTGTTCTACGCCGTTCAACATTTGAATACTCCCAAGGTATTTAAAGGAATGGAAGTCATCAAATTTCAAGAGCCGATTCTGCCAAACGCAGCCGTTTGCCTCTCACTCTCTTGGGACAATGAGCGCGAGAAATTGACCTTTAAGTACACATCGAAAAACGGTGAAACCTTGGTGACTCACTCGTCAGGAAAAATGAAACTGGGTGAGTCACGTGAGTGATTATCGTCCCTGCTTTTTAATTCCTTGCTACAACCACGGCAGCACAATTGCAGACGTGGTTGCGTCGTTATCCTCTTTCGCTTTGCCAGTGCTGGTCGTGGACGACGGCAGCAATGAAGACACCAAACAAGCGCTTTCTGCTTTGAGTGAGCAAGGGCTGATAAAACTGATTAGTTTGAGAGAAAACCAAGGCAAAGGTGGCGCGGTGATGGCAGGCCTACATCAAGCTCACCAACTTGGTTTTACGCACGCCATTCAAATCGACGCAGATGGTCAGCACGACCTAGAAGCATTGCCGAAATTGCTCAGCGCCAGCGAAACAAAACCAGATAACCTGCTTTCGGGCCAACCGATATACGACGAGAGCGTACCTAAATCCCGTTTGTATGGTCGCTACGCTACGCACGTTTGGGTGTGGATAGAAACCTTGTCACTGTCTATCAAAGACAGCATGTGTGGTTTTCGCGCCTACCCAGTGGCGAAAACGGTCGCCGTGTTGAACAAGTACAACATCGGCAAACGCATGGATTTTGATATCGAAATTCTGGTGCGAATGTACTGGGAAGGCGTCGATATTGATTTTGTTCCAACGCGCGTGATCTACCCTGAAGGTGGCATTTCCCACTTCGACGCATTGTGGGATAACGTCAAGATAAGCTGGATGCACACTCGCCTATTTTTTGGCATGTTGCCGCGCATTCCTTCGCTACTCGCCAGAAAGCGCCGTCACACAGACGACAGCAATGCCCACTGGTCGAAACGAAAAGAACAAGGCACGATTTTAGGCATCAAAACCTTGCTCGCGGTTTACCGCTTGTTCGGCAGAAAAGCGTTCGACCTGATTTTAAAGCTAGTCATGCGCTACTACCACTTCACGGGTAAATCAGCCCGCGAAGCGTCTGAGATTTACCTGCAAAACTTGCAGTACTACGCAGCGCAGCAGAACATCACACTACCAAAACAGTTGGACAGCTATCATCATCTGCTTTCTTTTGGGCGAACCATGCTCGACAAACTGGCAGCATGGCAAGGTGACTTTAATGTCGACAACCTAACCATTCACGGCCAACATCATTTCGAAGAGATGGCGCAGAAAAAACAAGGCGTGCTCATATTAGGCTCGCACCTTGGCAATATCGAACTCTGCCGCGCGCTTGGTCGTCGACACTCTCATGTCAAAATCAATGCCTTGGTATTTACCCAACACGCTGAACAATTTAATGCGGTAATGAAGGCGGTAAACCCAAATTCGGAACTGAATCTGATTCAAGTCAGCTCAATGGGACCAGACACCGCGATTCTGCTTCAACAAAAAATCGAGCAAGGCGAATGGGTAGTGATCGTTGGCGATCGCACTTCCACCAGTAAAGAAAATCGGGTCGTTTGGGCAGATTTTCTTGGTAAACCTGCACCATTCCCGCAAGGCCCATTCATGCTGGCCTCGGTATTAAAAGCGCCGGTTTACTTACTCTTCGGCCTACGCGACGATGAAGCGAACACTCCGCATTTTAATGTGTACTTTGAACACTTTAGTGACCAAGTCACGCTACCACGCAAGGAGCGTCAGCAGGCACTAGAACGCGTTGTTCAACAGTACGCACAAAGATTAGAACACCACACACTGCAAGCGCCGTTACAGTGGTACAACTTTTTTAACTTCTGGACTTTAAGTAATCAGCCACATGACAAACAACAATAATCACAACATCACTTTTGGTGCCCAATCTTTAACCATCGAAGATGTCGTTGCCATTGCTCAAGGTGCAAAGGCAAACATGAACACCTCGCCAGAATTTACCGCGAAAATTGATCGTGGCGTGGCGTTTCTGGAACGGTTACTGAAAGAAGAAGGCGTTATTTACGGCGTGACCACGGGTTACGGCGATTCATGTACTGTGGCGATTCCACCCGCTCTTGTGGATGAACTTCCGTTGCACCTTACACGCTTCCATGGTTGTGGCTTAGGTCAAATCCTTTCTCATGAGCAAGCTCGCGCGGTGTTGGCAACACGTTTATGTTCATTGTCGCAAGGCGTATCTGGCGTGTCTCACGATCTGTTAAACCAAATCGTTACGCTTATCAATCACGACATTGCGCCGCGTATTCCACAAGAAGGCTCGGTGGGCGCAAGCGGCGATTTAACGCCTCTTTCTTACCTAGCGGCGACCTTGATTGGCGAGCGTGAAGTGCTTTACAAAAGCGATGTGCGACCAACACAAGAAGTGTTCGCAGAGCTGGGCATTGAGCCAATTTGCCTAAAACCAAAAGAAGGTTTGGCGTTAATGAACGGTACATCCGTGATGACGGCCCTCGCCTGTCTTGCCTACAAACGTGCAGAATACCTAGCGCAGCTTTGCACCAAGATTACCGCAATGGTCTCTGTAGGTATGCAAGGTAACGATTTCCACTTTGATGAAGCGTTGTTTGCGGTAAAACCTCACCCTGGTCAACAGCAGGTTGCAGCTTGGCTGCGTGATGATCTCAATGCTGAGCGTCCGCCACGCAATAGCGACCGACTGCAAGATCGTTACTCGCTGCGTTGTGCGCCACACGTAATTGGCATGGTGCAAGACTCACTGCCTTGGCTACGTCAATTGATTGAGAATGAACTAAATAGTGCCAACGACAATCCAATTATCGATGGCGACAACGAGCGCGTTCTCCACGGCGGTCACTTCTACGGTGGTCATATCGCAATGGCGATGGATACGTTGAAAGTGAACATTGCCAACTTGGCTGATTTGCTGGACCGTCAGATGGCGCAACTGATGGATTACAAGTTCAATAACGGCCTGCCGTTTAACTTAACCGGTGCAGAAGGCGAGCGTAAACCGATCAACCACGGCTTTAAAGCGGTTCAGATTGGTATCTCAGCTTGGACGGCAGAAGCGTTGAAAAACACCATGCCAGCGAGCGTTTTTTCTCGCTCAACCGAATGTCACAACCAAGACAAAGTGAGCATGGGCACCATTGCGGCTCGTGATTGCTTACGCGTACTTGAGTTAACAGAGCAAGTTGCTGCGGCTTCACTCCTAGCAAGCGTTCAAGCGGTTGAGATTCGTCGTCGTCATAACGAATTGGACGAACACCACATGAGTCAGAGTTTGCGAGTAATTCGTGACGCCGTGCTGAGCGAGTTTGAGTTTGTGATTGAAGATCGCCCATTGGAAGAAGATTTGCGTCATTTCATTGAACGCATTCAGCAACGTCATTGGCCACTCTACGTGGAGGTATAATGCAAGAGCAGGTTCTCTACCCATTAGAAGCGGAGGTGACTATGGTCACCTCTTTTCAAGATGCTGACCCGATGGGCGTGATTTATCACGGCAACTTCTTTCGGTATTTTGAAGAAGCGCGTCGTGTGCTGATGGAGAAGATCCAATACAGCTATCGCGATATGCAAGACTCTGGGTATATGTGGCCGATCATCGACACGCGCGTTAAATACGTCAAGGCGATTCCGTTTAATCACACCATTCGCATTACCGCGCAACTCACGGAGTGGGAAAACCGCTTGCGTGTGGATTACGTGATTTACGACGCCGAAACGAATCAACGTATGTGCAAAGCGCATACAACGCAAGTCGCCGTATCCATTGAAAAGCAAGAGATGTGCTTTGTTTCTCCAGCAGTCTTTTTAGATAAAGTAGAGCAATGGCACAACCATGGGAGCCTGAACTAATGCAAAAGTGGTTACTCTCTTTTTTGTTGATATTTTCTGTTCCAGCACTGGCCACACCGACAGCAAACGTAACGGATTTGGCATCGCTTCAACAGCAGTTGTCTCAGCATGAAATCGTACGCGGAGATTTTACGCAGCAGCGTCATCTGGAAATGTTTAGTCAACCTTTAACCTCTAAAGGTCAGTTCACACTGAGCAAAACACATGGCTTGTTGTGGCAACAAACTGAACCTTTCGCAGTCAATTTGGTATTGACGGAAAACAAACTTCGTCAGACTTTTGCCGACCAAGCTCCGAAAACGATTTCTGCTGAAGAAAACCCAATGGCGTTCTACTTTAGCCATGTGTTTTTATCCGTGTTCCACGGGGATACTTCTGCACTGCAAGAACAATTCACACTCGATTTTTCAGTTGAGAACAATCAATGGCAGCTCGTTTTAGTGCCAAAACAGTCGCCATTAAATGCGGTGTTTCAATCCATCACTCTTTCCGGTAAAACGCACATTGATCGCCTAACCCTACAAGAGCTGCGTGGCGATAAGACCGAAATCACGTTTACGAACCAGACCTCTCTACCTCAGGAACTCACGGATGCCGAAGACGCTCAATTCCGTTTCTAAACTCAGTCTTGGCACTCATACCTTTGCTCTGGTTTGGCTCAATCTCGTTGTTTTAGCGGGCGCGTTGCTACTCAAACAATGGGTTTGGAGCGCAGAATCTCCGATTGAGACCAACATTTTAAAACTGTTGCCGAAGAACCAACAAAACCCAGTGGCTGAGCAAGCCTTTGAGTCGGTCTCGGCAAGTATGAGCGACAAAGTCATTTTCGTGATCACAGCGCCGGACAAAAATGCCCTTTTTGCAGCGGCCACTGAATTTGATAAGGGGTTACGACAAAGTAATCATTTTCGCGATGTGGTGGGAAAAATCTCACCTCAAGAGCAGCAAGCTTGGGCGAGTTACTACTTTAAGCACCGTTTCCAATTGCTGACGCCTGAACAACGAGAGCGTTTAAGCCAAAATCCAGAACAGCAAGTGCAGCATGTGATTCAGTCTCTGTACAACCCGTTTTCTGGAGTGACTGGGCAAGAGTTACAAAATGATCCTTTCTTGCTATTTCGTGATTATTTAAGCCAAGTTACCCAGCAATCGTCCTCTTTCCGATTGGATAACGGCTATCTGTCCGTCGAAAAAGACGGTGCTCAATACTTGCTTATTACTGCTGAGCTAAAAGACTCGCCTTATAGCCTAACTGGGCAGCTTGCCGTCCCTGACATTCAAGCGCTAGAGCAAAGCGTCGCGCAGAAATATGGCGCTAAAGTGGCACATACTGGCGTTCTATTTTACGCCGACTTTGGTACGCAAAGTGCCAAATCGGAGATCAGTACCATCGGTGTGTTCTCTCTGCTCGGTATCATTGCATTGCTCGTGTTGGTCTTTCGTAGTGTGATGCCACTGTCTCTGGCACTGCTTTCCATCACCATTGGTTTGCTCGTTGCGCTGTCCGTTACGACGTGGATTTTTGGAAAAGTCCATCTGTTCAGCTTAGTGTTTGGCGCAAGTTTAATCGGTGTGTCTATCGACTACGCATTCCACTACCTAACGGAACGTCTTGCGGCGGGAAATGAATGGGATAGCGAGCAAGGGTTAAAGCATATTTTCATCGCTATCACACTGGGCTTAATCACCAGTTTGATCGGCTATTTGGGCATGTTAGTGGCACCGTTTCCTGGTTTGCAGCAGCTTGCGCTGTTTTCATCCATTGGTCTGATTGCCGCTTACATCACAGTGGTGGCTTGGTATCCGATACTGGCTCGTAACCCATCGCGCTCCATTTCGAATTTACCGGGACAATCACTGTTGGCGAAATGGTTAACGCTTTGGAATCAACCTCGAATTAAAGTCGGATTACCGATGTTATGTGTGGTTGCGAGTGGCTTTTTCTTGCTGCAATTGAACTACGATGACGACATTCGTCTGCTGCAAACGATGCCGAACGATCTCAAGCAGCAAGAAACCTTGATTACGACGCTCAGTGGCATGCAATCTTCGCAGCAAATGTTGGTCGTTACCGCCGACGATGACGAAAACCTAATGAAAAAACTGGAGTCTTTGACGCCAACATTAGAAGCGTGGAAAGCGGACAGCACCATCGAAAGCTACCAGAGTCTGAGCCGCTACTTGAGCTCAGTTGAACGTCAGCAACACGACTATCAATTGATTCACGACCTTTACGCGACACAATCCAGCCCACTTGCATCCGGACTGGGCTTAAATAAAAAGCCGAAAATGGACGCCGACTTTATCCCTGTCACGGTTGATCAGTACTTGCAAAACCCAGTATCAGCGCCTGTGCGTTTTCTCCATTTGGGTAAAATTAAAGGAAAATCGGCAACGGTAGTGGTGTTAAACCAATTGCAAGACTCCGCCGTTGTTAAGTCTTTTGCCAAATCGCAGCCTGACGTTGTCTACCTAAACAAAGCAGAAGAAATTTCCGCCCTATTTGGTGAATACCGAATCAAAATCATGGAGCTGTTGGCAGCCGCCAGTACTGTGATCTTTCTGGTGTTAATCAAGCGGTACGGTCTGCAACACAGTTGGCGAGTTTTACTGCCATCATTGATTGCTTGCGCCTGCGGTCTGGCAACTGCTGTCGCGATGGGAACAACATTAAACCTGTTCAACTTGCTTGGCTTGGTGCTCATTCTTGGTATCGGGATCGATTACACTCTGTTCTTTGCCGAGAAAGCCCGCAGTGTGAGTACACTATTGGCGATCACCCTTTCGGCAATGACCACTGTGTTGTCATTTGGGTTGCTGTCACTCAGCCAAACTCACGCGATTCATAGTTTCGGCATTACGGTATTAAGTGGTATTTTTGTCGCTTGGCTGCTCTCTCCGATTGCAATTAAAACAGAGGAAACGACGTCATGATTTTCAATCACGCCTTTCGCTGCGCGACGTTATTCGCACTGAGTCTGTTATTAAGTGCATGCAGCTTGGTACCTCACCAATCGACGCCTCAGGTCGACATTGACGAGCACACCCAAGTTAGCTTACCCACTCCCGCAAGCTTGGGCTATCAGTTGTCTGCCAGTCAGTTAATTACGGCTTCTTGGGCAATAGATGGTAAAACCACATCTGAGCAACTTCCGGTACAACTGCAAGTGACCAACAACGAAGTGGTGTTGGCAGGCTTTTCATCCTGGGGGACAAGAGTACTCTCACTGTCTTACGATGGAGAACAAATTCAAACCGAAGTGCTCAACGGTTTACAAGGTTCGCTACCGCAGCCAGAACAGGTATTATTTAACCTGATGATCACGCTCTGGCCGAGTTCCGCTTGGGAAGGATCGTTAAATGAGGTAAGGTGGCGAATTATTGATAAAAATAATTCTCGCGCCATCTTTGATAGCGACGGTGAAAAGATCATTGAGATTCAATACAGCTCTTCTAACAAGTTAGAGGGTAAGATTGATTTTCATCACCTCAAACATCAGTTTTCAATTTCTATTCAAACACTGCAACATCAGATTAATTAAGAACAATTTAGAATAACAATATGCCTATTCGCTCTTCTCAACCTTTGTATATTCAGGCCTGTGGCTTTCACTCTGCCATGGGACAAGATGATGCGCTCATCCACCAGTGTTTATCGGGAGCGAAGCCATCCAACATGGTGGTTGACCGAGATATTTTAAATTCAGGCCGCCAAACAGTAATCGGTCGAATCGCACAGACGTTACCGCAATTACCACCCGCACTCAGCCAGTTTGATACGAGAAACAACCGCCTCGCACTTTCGGCTTTGCAGCAAATCGAAGGCGACGTGCGTGACGCCATTGCTAAATATGGTCGTGACCGTATCGCAGTCGTGATCGGCACCAGCACATCTGGCATTTCAGATGGCGAAATCGCATTTGGTGAAAAGCTGGCAAAGGGTAATTTTCCTGCCGACTACCATTACACCAAACAAGAGCTTGGCAACTGCAGCGATTTTATTGCCGCCTACTTTGATTTGAGCGGCCCACATTACTCAGTTTCAACCGCCTGTTCTTCTAGTGGCCGTGTCTTTTTAACCGCGCAACGCCTGATTCGCTCTGGCATTGTTGATGCGGTTATTGTGGGTGGTGTGGATACCATTTGTCGCCTCACACTAAACGGCTTTAACGGTTTAGAAGCTCTATCCGATAGCCTTTGTAAGCCGTTTGACCAACATCGCAACGGCATCAATATCGGTGAAGCCGCAGCATTAATGTTGCTAAGCAAAACACCTGCGCCCGTTGCTCTTCTCGGAGCTGGCGACAGCTCAGACGCACACCATATTTCCGCACCACATCCAGAAGGGTTAGGCGCAGAAGAAGCGATGAAAAAAGCGTTGGCCAATGCAGGACTTACAGCGCAAGACATTGGTTACATCAACGCGCATGGCACAGCAACGCCGTTAAACGATGCGATGGAAAGCAAAGCCATTCATCGCTGCTTTGGTGACTCCGTTCCCGTAAGCTCGACAAAGCCACTTACCGGACACACATTAGGCGCAGCAAGTGCAACGGAAGCCGCGATCGCTTGGCATATTCTCAAGTACAACCTTGATTTGCCAATACAACACTGCGAAACCAAAGCAGACGATATCCATATATCGTTAGTTGAGACGCCAACCAAACTGGATAACAAAGCGATTCTCAGCAACTCTTTTGCTTTTGGTGGCAATAATATTAGTCTTATTTTTGGTTACGCTCATGACTAAACTTCCTCCCATCGAACAACTTTTGCCACACGACAAACCAATGATCTTGGTTGATCGTGCTTTGGATGTTCAACAAGATACGATTCACTGCCAGGTTGATATCGGAGAACACAACCCGTTCTTCGACTCGGCCTCTCAAACTGTGCCAGCTTACGTTGGCATTGAGTTTATGGCGCAATCTGTCGCGGCGTGGTCTGGTTACCACGCATTAATGAAAGAACAAGCGCCACCGATTGGCTTTTTGCTTGGTAGCCGTCGATACACGTCTGAATGCGATACGTTTTCTCGCGGACAAATGCTCGATGTGTATGCCGAAAAAATCATGGAAGATAACGGTATGGCGGTTTTTTCAGCCCGTATTGAGCTACAAGGAACTGTTGTAGCGACTTGCCAATTGAACGTTTACGTTCCATCAGAAGAAAAATTACAAGAAATGAAAATCAGGAGTCAACAATGACCCGACAAGTCCTCGTTACAGGTGCCAGCAAAGGCATCGGTAAAGCCATTGCCGTTCAATTAGCCAAAGATGGTTTCCAAATCATTGTCCATTACATGGGCGATCAACAAGGCGCGCAAGACACCCTAAACACCATCGAACAGCATGGTGGTAGCGGTCGTCTTATCCAATTCGACATCAGTGACCGTGCAGATTGTCGTGAGAAGCTCGAAGCCGATATCGCCGAACACGGCGCTTACTATGGCGTAGTAAACAACGCTGGCATCACAAAAGATACCGCTTTCCCTGCGATGACCGAAGAAGAATGGGATGGCGTGATTCATACCAACCTAGATAGCTTCTACAACGTTCTTCACCCTTGTGTTATGCCAATGGTGCAAAGGCGTAAAGGTGGTCGAATTGTTACCCTTGCATCAGTCTCTGGCCTGATGGGTAACCGTGGTCAAACCAACTACAGCGCAGCAAAAGCGGGTGTAATTGGTGCGACAAAATCACTCGCACTTGAACTGGCAAAACGCAAAATCACCGTTAACTGCGTTGCACCGGGACTTATCGACACAGGCATGGTAGACGAACACGTAAAAGAACACGCGATGCCGCAAATTCCTTTGCGCCGCATGGGAGAACCAGAAGAAGTCGCTGGTTTAGTCAGTTACCTTATGTCTGACATCGCAGGCTATGTAACTCGCCAAGTCATTTCGGTAAACGGAGGCCTAGTATGAACCGTCGAGTCGTTGTAACCGGAATGTCGGGCGTGACTGCGTTTGGTAACGATTGGCAATCTGTCGAACCAAAACTGCGTGACTGCCAGAACGCGACGCAATACATGCCTTCTTACGAACAGTATGATGGTTTGAACACCAAGCTCGCGGCACCAATTTTAGATTTTGAACTGCCAAAGCACTACAAGCGCAAGCAAGTACGCGGCATGGGGCGTGTTTCTAAATTGGCGACCGTCGCAACAGAAAACGCACTGAGCCAAGCAGGTTTGATTGGTAACGACGTACTCACCAATGGTCAAACGGGTATCGCATACGGCTCATCAACAGGCAGTACTGACGCAATCGGTGCATTTGGTGTCATGCTGAATGAGAAAACCACCAAAGCGATCACCGCAACGACTTACGTGCAGATGATGCCGCATACCACAGCAGTGAACGTTGGTCTATTTTTTGGTTTGAAAGGCCGAGTGATCCCAACCAGCAGTGCATGTACCTCTGGCAGCCAAGCAATCGGCTACGCCTACGAAGCGATCAAACATGGCTACCAAACGGTAATGGTTGCTGGTGGCGCTGAAGAATTGTGCCCAACGGAATCCGCTGTCTTCGATACCCTTTTTGCCACCAGTCTGAAGAATGAAGACCCGAAAAGCACACCAAGACCTTATGACTCCGATCGCGATGGTTTGGTGATTGGTGAAGGTGCGGGAACGCTAGTTCTGGAAGAGTACGAACACGCCGTCGCTCGTGGCGCGAAAATCTATGCAGAAATCATCGGTTTTGCCAGCAACTGTGATGCCGCACACGTCACTCAACCACAGATGGAAACCATGCAAATCTGTATGGAAATGGCTTTGCAAAACGCGGGCATTCCTGCTGAGAAGATCGACTATGTATCTGCTCACGGCACTGCCACCGACCGCGGCGATATTGCGGAAAGCAACGCAACAGCGAATGCTCTGGGCAAAGTGCCAATCAGTTCACTCAAGAGCTACTTTGGCCACACACTAGGCGCCTGTGGCGCGATTGAAGCGTGGCTAGGTTTAGAAATGATGCACACAGGTTGGTTTAACCCAACGCTCAACCTAGAAAACCTCGACGAGCAATGTGGCGATTTAGACTACATCGCCGGACAAGGCCGAGAGCTGGACGTGAAATATTTGATGAGTAACAACTTCGCCTTTGGCGGCATCAACACCTCCATCATCTTTAAAAAGATGTAATGCCCTTAGTAAATGCAAAAGCGCTGGTTAACCAGCGCTTTTTTGTTGGTGGCTATCCAGATTGCTAGAAATTGCAATGGCTAGAATGCCATTCAAAAGTTGTAGATAGAGTGGCAATTACAGCCAAAAACCTAAAAACGACAAAGCCCCGACAACTCAAAGAGTTATCGGGGCTTTTGAATAAATGGCACGCCCTATTGGATTCGAACCAATGACCACATCCTTAGAAGGGACGTGCTCTATCCAGCTGAGCTAAGGGCGCGCTACAGGGACAGGATTATACGAGTTCAAACGGGTAAATCAACGGGTTTTCATAACATTCTGATCTGAATGCCTAAAAAAAGTCCATTAAAACGCTTAATGTTCAAAAACACCACAAAGCAAACGTTTGCGTATGGATGTTGATAAGAAATTCTGCGACAATGCGCCGCAGATAATCTGCCTTCTTAATTTATAAGGAAAGTCATGACTGCTCAAAATATAGACGGAACTCTCATTTCCCAAACTGTTCGATCCGAAGTGGCTGCACGTGTTAAAGCACGTGTTGAAGCTGGGCTACGTGCTCCTGGTTTAGCAGTGGTTCTAGTTGGTGAAGATCCTGCCTCTCAGGTTTATGTCGGTAGCAAACGCCGCGCATGTGAAGAAGTTGGGTTTGTTTCTAAGTCTTTTGACCTTCCTGCGTCTAGCTCAGAAGAAGAGTTACTAGCGCTGATTGATGAATTAAACAATGATGATGAAATTGACGGCATTCTAGTGCAATTACCCCTTCCTGCGGGCATAGACACAACACATGTTTTAGAGCGCATTCACCCAGAGAAGGACGTGGATGGCTTCCACCCTTATAACGTTGGCCGTCTTGCGCAACGTATTCCAAAGCTTCGCTCTTGCACGCCAAAGGGCATCATTACCCTACTCGACCGTTACAACATTGAGCTACGTGGTAAGCATGCGGTTGTGGTTGGCGCATCAAACATTGTTGGTCGTCCAATGACACTTGAGCTGCTGCTTGCGGGCTGCACAACAACAACATGTCACCGTTTTACCAAAGACCTAGAGAGTCATGTGCGTCAAGCTGACGTTGTCGTGGTTGCGGTTGGTAAACCTAACTTCATCCCTGGTGAGTGGATTAAAAAAGGCGCAGTGGTGGTCGATGTCGGTATTAACCGTCTTGATTCAGGCAAACTAGTTGGCGACGTGGAATACGACAAAGCACGTGAAAGTGCGAGCTTTATTACTCCTGTTCCTGGTGGCGTTGGCCCAATGACCGTCGCAAGTTTAATTGAGAACACGATGCTCGCTTGCGAACAGTTCCACACAGACAAATAACGTAAATTTCAGATACGAAAAAGGCTCCGCAAGGAGCCTTTTTGCTAATTGTTGATATCTATTTCAATTACAGACTTAAAATCACGCCCGCAATAGAAGCGCTCATTAAGTTCGCCATGACACCAGCGATAATCGCACGGAAACCATGCTTAGAAACAAATGCACGCTTTTCTGGTACCAAAGAGCCCAACCCACCAATCAGCATCGCCATGCTTGAGATATTTGCAAAGCCACACAAAGCAAACGTCACGATTGCTTGTGAGTGTTCACTAAGTTGAGACTTCACTTCTGCAAGCTGGATGAAAGCGACGAACTCATTCACCACAATCTTGTTACCAATCAGCGAGCCTGCTGTGGTTGCTTCTTGCCATGGTATACCCAACAACCAAGCGACTGGCGCAAACACAAAACCTAGGATGAGCTCAAAACTTAATGGTGTCCCAATCAGATCACCTATCCAGCCTAACATGCCGTTTAGCATTGCAATGACACTAATAAACGCCAGTAACGTACCACCGACCGATACAGCAATGCGTACACCCGCCATGGCACCATCGGCTAATGCTTCTACTACGTTGGTTGCACGTGGAATTTCAACTTGGCTAATGTCGATATCTGCTGCTTTATCCGTATCTTCTGGCATTAAAATTTTTGCCATCAACAAGCCGGCAGGTGCCGACATAAATGCAGCAGCAATAAGATAGTTGAGGTCGACACCCAGTGATGCGTAACCAACCAACGTTCCGCCAGCAACTGACGCTAAACCACCTGTCATAACTGCAAAGAACTGCGAGTCAGTCATGTGTTTTAGGTAAGGCTTTACCATTAATGGTGCTTCAATGGTGCCAACAAAGATATTCGCCGTAGCAGACAAAGACTCAGCACGACCGATACCCAGCAGCTTTTGAATACCACCACCGATAAAGTTAATGATTTTTGGCATCACACCAATGTGATAAAGACCTGAGATAAGAGAGGAGAAGAAAACGATGATACCCAGAACATTGATCGCAAAGGTGAAGCCCCCTGTCGCCAAATTACCGAATAAAAACGCAATGCCCTCTTGACCATAGTTGATCAAATTCGACACAACACTGCTCACTGAATTCAGCGCATCTCGTCCTGCTGGTACATATAAAACCAACAACGCAAACAGTACCTGCAAAGCAAACGCAAACGACACCGTTCTCAGCTTTATATTTTTTCTATTTGTAGAAAGTAGCCATGCTAGGAATAGTATGGCTACGATACCAATAATTGAGTTCATAAAATGAATCCGACAGAAGGGGGATATAGAAGGCACCGGATTGTATAGCGGACTCAAAATGCTGCAAGTTGAGGATGTTAACAGTGTGAAAAGTTTAAGCGACCAATAACTAACCAACAAAATAACCAATTGAATTTATTGAAGATAAACGTTTGCTTATTTTAATTGTTTCCATATGGAAAATATGTTTCTGATTCAGGAAAAATTTTTGTGAAGTGAATCACCTTATGTGTCGTTCTACAACGTCATTGATCCTGTTATTTAGGAATAGAGATGTAAGGCGCCAAACGTTGGTCCCAATGACAAGGGTTGCCGATCTTCTGTTTGATAAAGTTAATCACTGCGGATATTTTTTTTGGCATATGCTGGCGGCTTGGGTATACCGCATAAAACGGCATCGACTGGCTGGCTTTCCAATCAGGTAACAGCTGTATTAACTTACCCGTTCTGAACTCATCACCCAGCAAGTAAGTGGCAAGGTAGGCAATACCCCAACCTGCAATAGCCGCATCCCGAACGGCTTCTGCCAGATCTACTGAATAGTTACCCGAGACTTTTACGTTCAATTCTTGCTGATCTTTGGTAAACGCCCACCCCGTATAGTCACGCTCCCAGCTTCTGTATATGAGGCAGTTGTGAGCAGATAGGTCATCCGGTTCTGTTGGCGTGTCATGTTTCAATAAGTAATCTGGCGATGCCGCAACAACAAACTGGCAATCCGTCAAACGCTGCGCAATGTAACCTTCAGGCAAATGCTCGTTGTTGGTTACCCATAAATCGAGCCCTTCGGCTAACATATCGACCTTATAGTCAAACAGATGTACTTCCACTTGAAGTTGAGGATACAGTTCGCGTAACTCTTGAATCGCTGGAATAATGTGTAAGGTACCAAATGATTGCGACAACCCAAGACGTACCAAACCTGCCACTTCATCCCGCTGGGTTTCCATCTCTAATGTGGCGCTGCTCACCGCTTGTACCACTTGCTCACAGTGATGAAAAAAGGTTTTCCCTGCCTCAGTCGGCGTAAAGCTTCGCGTAGTGCGTTGAACAAGCTTGATACCAAGAGACGCTTCTAACTGACTCAACTGTTTACTCACATGAGACACCGACACGCCTAAGCTCTTTGCAGCAGCTGTGAAGCTTTTGTGTTTAAGAAGAGCGGAGAAAATCACCATTTGTGCGGCACGTTCAGATAACACGCTTTACCTCGATTTGGTTATAGAAAAAACAAAGGGCTCCGAAGAGCCCTTGTATTGAAGACTGAATGCCAAATTGTTTGATGGCAGATCAGTATTTAATGCGGTCAGCCAAGTGACTCACAGCAAGTGCGAAGTAGTAAGAGCGGTTCCACTTCATCAATACGTTGTAGTTATTGTAAACCAGATACGTACGACCATTCTCGTCGTCCGGCATGATCAACCATGCTTTGATGTCTTCATCCAGTTTTGGCAACGGGCTACCGTCATATTTTGTGATACCTAATTGGCTCCACTCTTGAAGGTATTTGCCTTTTTCAGCCGTGCGCCCTTCTAGGCTGCGATCAATATTTTTAGGAACCTTAACTTGGCGACCCCAAGTATATTTATCATCCCAACCAGACTTGCTCAAATAGTTAGCGGTTGATGCAAACACGTCCGCTTCAGATTGCCATATGTCTTTTTTACCATCACCGTTGCCGTCAGCAGCAAAACGAAGGAAAGAGCTTGGCATAAACTGGCATTGACCCATCGCACCAGCCCATGAGCCTTTAAAGTTCTCTAGCTCAATATGGCCTTGATCGAGGATCTGAAGTGCCGACATAGTCTCTTTACGGAAAAACTCTTCACGACGGCCTTCAAATGCCATTGTGGATAGTGCATCAATCACTTTAAAGTTGCCGGTAAACTTACCAAAGTTACTTTCAACTCCCCAAAGTGCCACAATAAAGCGCGGGTGGACACCGTACTCATCGCCTATACGCTTTAGCTCGGTGTAATGCTCTTTGTAGAGTTGTCTGGCTTGCTTCACCTTCCATTCAGGCACCGCGCGAGGAATGTACTCATCCAATGTCAGTTTCTTTTCTGGTTGGTTTCGGTCCGCTTTTACTGCTCGGGGCTTGTACTCAACATTAGCAAAAGCAGCACTAATGACCTGCTCTGAGATACCTTTATCACGAGCTTCAGCACGCAGCTTATTCAAGTATTCATCAAAACCCTCGCTACTTGCAAAAACCGAGGTACACATACCAACGCTAAGCATGGTAGCCAGTATCTTTTTCATATTGCCCTCCTTGAGCAAGGCAGAAATCCCAGATGAAAAACGATGACGTTATTCGCCTTTCTGCTGGGCTTTTTGTTCTTTGTACTTTTCTAATAGGTTCTCCGGCGGCGGTGGAACCTGAAGAAAGAAGCCATCATTTTGTAATGAAGCCTTCACTTTTTCGATATCAACTTGTGCCAATTTACGGCCATCAAGTTTAATCGTCATGACAGCGATAGGCTTACCGAACATCTGCATTAAGGTGTCAGGAACCTGTGAAAAGTCATCCTTTTTCGGAATATAGAGATAAGTACCTTCTTTTTTCGAGCTTTTATAAATAGAACAAAGCATGACACGCCTTTTATGCTGATTTAGCCGCGTTGAGTGCGGATTAGGTTGAAAACGTCAAATTCTCGCAAACTTAATAGCAAATTTGAGATTAATTCACCTATTTACCCACGAGAGAACTTGCTGCGTCAAAGGATGAAATATAACATGACATACCTAGTTTAAGGCAACGCTCTTTCAATAAAGGCAAGAAGTCCACGATGACCCATTCACCAGACCTTAAAGGTAGCAGTTTTACATTGTCAGTTTTACACCTTTCTGACAATGAGATCGCAAAGACTGTCGAATTTTTGCAAGAAAAAGTTTCTCAAGCACCTTCTTTTTTTGCATCCGCGCCTTTGGTAATCAATATAGCAAAAGTACAAGGCGACATTGATTTCCCTAAGCTTAAACAAGGCATCTCAGATGCTGGTTTTATTCCGGTCGGTGTAACGGGCTGTAAAGACAAGCGTGTACAAAACCTTGCTTCCGAAGCTGGCTTCGCCATTATGTCGGCGAGCAAATCGCCAAGCCAAGCACCTGCCAAAATGGCACCAACGAAAGTAGTTCGTACGCCTGTCCGCTCAGGACAACAGATCTACGCAAAAGATGGTGATTTGGTGGTGCTAGCGCACGTAAGTGCAGGTGCTGAAGTCATTGCTGACGGCTCTATTCATATCCATGGCACACTTCGAGGTCGTGCGATTGCAGGAGCAAGTGGTCAGCAGGAAGCGCGTATTATTTGCCACGATTTACAAGCAGAACTGGTATCCATTGCGGGTGACTACTGGTTAAGCGATCAAATTGAAAGCGAGTACTGGCAAAAGAAAGTAATGATCAGTAAAGCCGATGAATCATTACATTTAGAAGTTCTCGCGATTTAATCTAAAAAGGAAAAAAAATGGCACGCATTATTGTAGTAACGTCTGGTAAAGGTGGCGTTGGTAAAACCACTTCAAGCGCAGCCATCGCCTCTGGTCTAGCTCTTAAGGGAAAAAAGACCGCGGTGATCGATTTTGACATCGGTTTGCGTAACCTCGATCTAATCATGGGCTGTGAGCGCCGCGTCGTGTATGACTTTGTGAACGTCATTAACGGCGAAGCGACATTAAACCAAGCGCTGATCAAAGATAAGCGCACGGACAACCTATTTATTCTTCCTGCTTCTCAAACTCGTGATAAAGACGCACTGACAAAAGATGGTGTTCAGCGCGTATTCGGCGAACTTGATGAAATGGGCTTTGATTTCATTATTTGTGATTCACCAGCAGGTATCGAGCAAGGCGCGTTAATGGCCTTGTACTATGCCGATGAAGCCATTGTCACAACGAACCCAGAAGTCTCTTCTGTACGTGACTCTGACCGCATTCTCGGTATTTTAGATTCTAAGTCACTGCGTGCAGAGCAAGGGCTAGAGCCAGTAAAACAGCACCTGTTACTGACTCGCTACAACCCATCTCGCGTCACTCAAGGCGAAATGCTAAGCGTTGAAGACGTAGAGGAGATCTTACATATTCCACTACTGGGCGTGATTCCAGAAAGCCAAGCCGTGCTTAACGCGTCAAACAAAGGTGTGCCAGTCACTTTTGACGATAACACCGATGCGGGTATGGCTTATTCTGACACCGTTGATCGCTTATTAGGCAATCAGGTTGAATTTCGTTTCCTTACTGAGGAGAAGAAAGGACTCTTTAAACGACTCTTTGGAGGCTAGACATGTCATTATTAGAATTTTTCCGTCCACAGAAGAAAACTTCTGCGAATCTAGCTAAAGAGCGTTTGCAAATCATTGTCGCAGAGCGCCGCAGCCAAAATGATCCTGCGCCGTCTTACTTGCCTCAATTAAAAGAAGACATCTTGAAGGTGATCAGCAAGTACGTGGCAATTGATCCAAATATGGTTGACTTAACATTTGAGCACAAAGACGACGATATCTCAGTTCTTGAGCTGAATGTGAAGCTACCAGACGAAGAAAAGTAATCAGTTTCTCTCGCCAGACGAATGCTCTAATTAGAACGAAAAAGGTTGGCATCGAGGCCAACCTTTTTCATCTTTCATTACTTTAATGCTTTATTCATCTTGTCGCCGAGTAAATCCAAACGCCACCCTTGCATCAAATCAGGCAATACTTCTGAGTCACGATCTTTTTTCCAAACCCAACTGATCAACTGATTGATCTGCTTTTTAGAGGCAAGGAACTCCGTGGCTAAACCTGACTTCTGCGAAGCCGATTTCACCAAGTCTTTCATATTTTTGAAGACCTGCTTGTAACCCGGATAGTCCATTAAACGCTCAATTTTCGCAGGATACTCTTCAGAAGGTGTTTGCTTCGCTTGCTTAACAATCGCGGCAATCTTCGCGCCATGGCGGTTAATCGCTCGGATATCAATATCTTCTGCTTCCATCTTCTTAAAGTTCGTTAAACCAAGACGAGCGACCGTTAATAGATCACCTTCTTTGAAGATAAAGTTCAGCGCTAAATCTCGTTTGATTGCTTCACGATAACGCCACGTCGCCAATGGCTTTAAAATAGCCAGCTCAGAAGGTTTTAATTGCCAAGCGCCCTTAATATCAAGGTAGGCATTCTCTTCATTGGTTACGCGAATACGTTTCGAAACGAGTAAATCACTTTCTTGCTGTACAGCTTCCCACCAACCTGCTTGCGTCACCTTATCGAACAGCTTTTCGTATAACGGTAACAAGTAATGAACATCTGCGGCAGCATAATCTAATTGCTTTTGTGTCAGTGGACGAGCCATCCAGTCGGTACGTGATTCACTTTTGTCGAGCTCTACGCCTAAATATTCTTCCACCAGCGATGCGAAGCCTGTCGATAGGCCGTGACCGAGAAAAGCGGCCATCAGCTGCGTATCCACCATAGGGAATGGTGTACAACCAAAAGCGTTTTGGAAAACTTCTAAATCTTCACCACATGCGTGCAGCACTTTTAGCACAGAAGTATCTTTTAATAGCGCTACAAACGGCGTCATATCCGTTAATTCAGTCGGATCAATCAGCGAGAGGCGATTACCATCGAAAAGCTGAATCAGACCTAACTGCGGGTAGAAAGTGCGAATACGAACGAATTCGGTATCCAGCATCACTACGTCTGCCTCTCGGGCATGAGTGCAAACCTCTTCTAGGTCTTTGTTTTTAGTAATAATTTGATAGTTCACATACTTCTCGCTATAAAAAATGCCAGCAAAACGCTGGCATTCTATCATTTTTTAAATCTCTCGACTCGACGAAATCGGCTTATGCGCTTTTCTTCGCAAGTTCAGCGTCATTCTCTTCGCGTAAAACACGACGCAAGATCTTACCGACATTGGTTTTAGGTAAGTCTTCGCGGAACTCAACCAACTTCGGAACTTTGTAGCCAGTTAGGTGTTCTCGACAATGCGCGATCACTTCGTCTTTGGTCAAGCTCGGATCGCGTTTCACGACATAAATCTTCACTAATTCACCAGACACTTCATGCGGCTGACCAATAGCAGCAACTTCAAGTACTTTGCCGTGAAGTGCTACAACGTCTTCGATTTCGTTCGGGTAAACATTAAAGCCTGATACTAAGATCATGTCTTTCTTACGGTCAACGATATGCAGGAAGCCTTCGTCATCGAACTTAACGATGTCGCCAGTTGATAGCCAGCCGTCTTCGTTAATCGTATCTTTCGTTGCTTCAGGTCGTTGCCAGTAACCTTGCATAACCTGAGGACCACGAACTTGAAGTTCACCAGTTTCAGTATTCGCAAGAGCGTTGCCTTCTTCATCCACGATACGAACTTCTGTTGATGGTACCGGCAGACCAATAGAGCCATTGTATTCAACAAGATCATGCGGATATGCCGCCACCAACGGAGAACACTCTGTTAGACCGTAACCTTCGAGCAAATAGCAACCCGTGGTCTTTTGCCATCTTTCTGCCACTGAGCGCTGCACTGCCATGCCGCCGCCAACGGCTAAACGTAGATTACTGAAATCCAACTCGTGGAAATCTTCATTATTGACCAATGCATTAAATAAGGTATTCACGCCCGTAATCGCAGTAAACGGATGCTTTTGTAGCTCTTTCACGAACCCTGGAATATCTCTTGGGTTGGTAATAAGTAAGTTACGACCACCCATTTCAACAAACAGCAGACAGTTTACGGTAAGAGCAAATACGTGATACAGCGGTAACGCTGTCACGACTAATTCACGCCCCGGAGATAAAACCGGTCCGTACGCGCCTTTTGCCTGTAGAACGTTCGCAATCATGTTGCGGTGAGTCAGAATCGCGCCTTTCGCGACACCTGTCGTCCCCCCCGTATATTGCAGGAATGCAATGTCATCCCCAGACATAAACGGTTTAACGTATTGTAGACGACGACCTTTACGTAGAGCCTGACGCATTGAGATTGCACCAGGTAAATCGTACTTAGGCACCATGCCCTTAACGTACTTCACGACAAAATCGACAATCGTACCTTTCGCTCGTGGCAGCATTTGACCAAGACTGGTTAACACTACGTGTTTGACTGGTGTTTTATCGACAATTTGTTCTAGCGTGTTCGCAAAGTTAGACACAATCACAATCGTCGTCGCACCTGAGTCATTCAATTGGTGTTCAAGTTCACGAGGAGTGTAAAGTGGGTTAACGTTTACGGCGATACAACCTGCACGCAAAATACCAAATAATGCTACTGGGTATTGCAGTAAGTTTGGCATCATCAGAGCAACGCGGTCACCCTTTTGCAGTTTTAACTCGTTTTGCAGATACGCTGCGAATGCGCGACTACGCTCTTCCAATTTACGGAAGGTCATAACCGAGCCCATGTTCATGAATGCTGGTTGGTCTGCATATTTTTGTACAGACTGTTCAAACATTTCTACCAAAGACTCATATTGCTCTGGATTAATGGTTTCAGGTACGTCACTTGGATAACGTGAAAGCCATGGTTTATCCACGATGTTACTCCTCGTTTATAACTGGCTAAAAAATAGCGTCCTTTTTATTTTGAAAGCTATTACAGCACAGCGAACGTGCTTGAGCACGCAACTCTCAAACACTTGTTTAAATTTTGTTAACTACACCAAGAATTCGCGTTGCGACCTCGAGTATTTGCTCTAAATGACAGTGATGACCACCCTTGACAGAAACCACTTGCGGTGGGTTCTCTCCCCAATCAGCTTGGTTAGATGGTAAATTCTGAAATCCTTGATCGCCTAATACAATCAAATGAGGACAACGTATTTGGCTGGTAATCGAGTTAGCATGCGCTTGCGCCATTCGGTAAAGCGACGCACATTTTAACTTGGCGTCATGCCGCCAATACCATTTATCTCCTCGCTGCTCTGTTCCACGCTCGACTATCGGTAGAAGCTGCTCAGCGGTTAATTGGTTGGCTTGCATGCGTAATTTTAACGCCAGATCGAAGGAGGCAATGGCTCGCTCTGGCTTGTTTTGCTGTCTTATTCGACTTAAAACGCCATCGCGAAGACGAGGCAAACTGTTAATAGGCTCTTCAGTAAGAGGTCCTGCTCCCTCAATTTGCACAAGACCTTCGACCTGCTCTGGAAACGCAGCACTATAGCAACTTGCGATTAAAGCACCAAGTGAATGCCCTACTAATATCAGTCTGTTTGGTGATAATTCGTCCAAAAACTGATACAAATCGGCAATATAGTCGTGAAAGGGGTAATAATTATCGTGAGATTTATGACTCGATAAACCGTGACCAAAATGATCGATGGCGAGGAGGTGTAAGTGAGGATTAAGTTGATTCAACTGCTCCATGAGCGCTTTAAAGCTGCCCGCATTATCTAACCACCCATGAAGAAAAACGACTGACAAGTCAGCCGTTTTCTCGTTCCCTATCTCAAGGGCTGCCATTTTGCCGGCAGGAAGCTCGAATTGACGCTCATGCATCGCAGATTATTTGACCTGTTTTATCACTTTACCGTCTTGTGGGAAATCATTACGCCACATGCGGCAGTTAATCGAGTAACATGGGTAAAAGTAGGTTGGCGAGTCATACATGCGTACACGTTCTTCAATTTTCCATAAACGGTACCCTTCCCCCTTAATTACCGGGAAGATGTAACCGTGCTCACCGATCTTTCCTTCTTCTTCCCCTGCTCCTTTGCCTACAACCGTCACCAAACGGCCTTCACTAAAGGCGACAGGCTCTAAATAGCCATCAAAATAGGCGACAAAACGCCCCGTAGGCTCTTCATCAATATCAGGTTTACCAGACTTACTGATAGGAAGGTTTACAATCTCTAGACGCGTTTTATCTTTAAAGTTATCCACTTTAGCGATGATTCCACCAAGGCGAACATCTTCACTCACTTGCCCCTGAGACTCAGCAAAAGCTTTATAGTCTGTAACGACCAATTCTGTGCTTGCATTTAGCTCCTCTGGCAACGAGCTACACGCAGACAAACCAACCGTAGCAAATAATGCGAGAAAAAACCGTCCAAAAACCTTCATAAACCACCTTTCAATATTAGTAACCCCAAGCTGGGGAGATCTCACACGTAAATATCGACACCAAGTAATTGAGCCAGTTCCTCTTTTTTAGCTCGATTCATGACATCCATGTACTGCTCCATTGCTTTACGTGCGCCCCCTTCAGGAAGGTCATATTGCACTTGAGCTCGGTGAATTTGGGACTCATCCACGTGTTTTATGGAGTGCGCCACGGCGTTAGCAACCTTTGAAGGCTGACCTACAGGCTGCTTTGTTTGTGATTTATTTACCTGCTTCTTTTGACTGGCTTTATTAGTGCGATTTGCACCGGGAATCAAAGAAGGAGGCAAGCCATTAATCGACGCCATAGCACTCCGTAAAAATACAGGGCAAACGCCCTGCTTTTTGTCAGGTTAATGAAAAACGGACTATTCGCGACCAGGAAGTTTTTTCCATGTCACATTATCACGTAAATAAACAGGGCTCGAATCTTCGACCGGCACGGTATTACCCTTTTTAAATTCTTGTTCAGCAAGAATCACAATGTCTTGTGAATCAGGGTACAGAACGTCACCATGCGTCAAATTAAACGGTAGGTCTGCTAATACTTCTTGGTAAGCATCCCAACCAGTACCTGCTGTCGTCCACGTTTTGTCGTCTGCTTGTGCTTCTTCAACTAGACGTGCTGGTGGAATTACGCACTCTGCATCCATCTCTGCCCACTCACCGTTTGCTTGGCGAGTGTAACGTGCCCAGTAAACTTCACCCATACGTGCATCAATGGCCACAGCGACATCGGTCACACCATGTAAGCGATAGCTACCTTGAGCCATTGCAGCCAGCGTTGAAACGCCGATCATAGGTAAGTCAGCACCGAACGCCAAACCTTGTGCGATACCAATACCGATACGAACGCCAGTAAAGCTACCTGGACCACGTCCAAACGCTAACGCATCCAGCTCTTGTAGAGTCAGGCCAGCTTCTTTGAGTACTTCATCAACCATTGGCAGTACTTTTTTGGTGTGATCGCGTGGTGCAACCGCGCTACGTGAAATCACTTGATCATTAGCCAACAACGCAACTGAACAGTTTTCAGTCGCTGTATCGATAGCAAGAATTTTTGCGCTCATTTAACTCTCTACAACTTTCATTTATTGGGTTATGCCTCAGCACTTGCGTCTGTGACAGATTGTTCTGCTTTCAGGAATGCTTTGATTCCATCTAAGTCTCGCGTCCTTGGGATAGGTGGTAGGCTTCCGAGGAAAATACCACCATAGTCTCGCGTGACGAGGCGATTATCACAAATGATCAACGCACCGTGATCCTTCTGATCTCGAATTAATCGCCCTACTCCCTGCTTTAACGTAATCACTGCATCCGGGATTTGTACTTCAGCAAATGGTTCACCGCCACGTAATCGACAATCCTCGATACGGGCTTTGAGTAACGGATCGTCAGGGGCGGTAAACGGTAATTTGTCGATAATAACACAGCTCAGCGCATCACCTCTAACATCAATCCCTTCCCAGAAAGCGCCCGTCGCCACGAGTAAAGCGTTACCCAATTCCATAAACTCCGCCAAGGTTTTCTGCTTACTCATCTCCCCTTGCATTAACACAGGCAGCTCAAGTACTTCTCGGAACTTCTCACCTAGTTCACGCATCATGCTGTGCGAGGTACATAAAAAGAAGCAGCGACCATCATTTTCTTCAATCACCGGAGCAAGCATTCGGACTAACTTATCCGCTAAGCCGTTACTGTTTGGCTCTGGCAAATACCTTGGCACACAAAGGCGCGCTTGTTTTTGATAATCAAAGGGGGACGGCAGAGAAAATTGCTTTGTAGGCTTGAGGCCAAGGCGCTCAGTAAAGTGCTTGAAGTCGCCCGATACAGCTAGGGTTGCTGACGTGAAAATCCACGCGCCTTGTTTAATCTCTATTTGCTCATGGAACTTGTCCGCGACAGAAAGAGGCGTAATGTGCAGAGCGAAATGACGAGGCGAGGTATCGTACCAGTATGAGTAACCGGTAATATCGACATCACAGACGCGGTCGATGCGGCCTTTGATCAAATTGGCTCGTTCAAAAGCGGTATCCAGTAATTGACTGCGCCCTAAAGCTATTTTGAGTACATCAATCGCCAATTCGAGGCTGTCAGTTAAGCGCAATAATTCTCGCTTAATAGAACCTGATTGCAACGCCTCACGCCAGTTGCCACGAAAGCCTGGCTCACCCAATACAATCCGCATGTCCATTGCGCTTTGCATGAGTTTGTCGCCCACTTTTTGCAATTGACGCATATCTTTGGCTTCGGTGCGGTAGGCTATTTCAATGTCTTTGGCAAGATCGTGAATTTGGCGGCTTGAAACTGACTGGCCGAAATATTCGCTCGCAATATCTGGCAACTGATGAGCTTCATCAAAAATAAACACATCGGCTTCTGGAATCAGTTCACCGAATCCTGTTTCTTTGATCGCTAAATCAGCAAGAAACAAGTGATGGTTCACTACAACAATGTCGGAATCCATGGCTCGCTTACGCGCTTTCAATACAAAGCAATCAGTGTAGCTCGGACATTCTTTACCTAAACAGTTATCATTGGTTGAGGTGATAGTCGGAATGATCATGCTGTCTTCTGGCAGATCATCACAATCACCAAGGTCACCTGTTTTGGTTTCTGATGACCAAGCACGCACTTTAACCAGTTGAGTTAATAACGTCGGGTCAGATTCATTAGTGTGGCTTTCGACCATTTGGCGGCTCAAACGATCCAAACACAGATAATTAGAACGCCCTTTTAATAACGCCACTTGACCATAAAAACCAAGCGCATTGACCATGAGCGGTAAGTCCCGATGGTACAACTGCTCTTGCAAGTTTTTCGAGCCTGTACTGATAATCACTTTTTTACCGCTCAACAGCGCAGGGACTAGGTATGCGAAGGTCTTACCGGTTCCGGTTCCTGCCTCCACCACCAACTGGGTTTGATCTTTGATCGCACTGCTGACGGCTTCCGCCATATCGATTTGTGGCTGACGAGCTTGAAAGCCAGGAATGGCCTTACCTAACGCGCCATCAGAGGAAAAAGTTTTTGCGATCATGCTTAGTATTGAGTTTGAAAAATTATCGAGAGTATATCAGAGGAATAGGAGTGACATCAGCCCACAATCTGACCAGCTTGCGGCGACACGCGGATATTTTGTTGAAACCAACGTAAGAATAGATTATTTATGGTGAAACATGGCAGTACAGTTACACCCGCCAGGGAATAATAACAAATTCGTACGCTAAAATATTAATGCATGGAAGTACCTGATTTATGGAAAAGAAAACACTGTTGACCCACTGTTCTGACGCCCCGGGTCTCATCTCGAAAATTACTAATATCTGTTACAAGCACCAACTCAACATCGTTCACAATAACGAATTTGTTGATAATACCAGTGGCCACTTTTTCATGAGAACGGAGTTGGAGGGGTACTTCAACGATCAAACGTTTCTTGCCGACTTGGACCAAGCTCTCCCGCAAGGTGCTAAGCGTAAATTGGTTGGCTCTCGCCGTAAGCGCATCGTCATTCTCGTCACAAAAGAAGCGCATTGTTTAGGCGATATTCTGATGAAAACCTACGATGGAAGCCTAGATGTTGAGATCGCCGCTGTGGTGGGGAATTACGACAAACTGCAAACTCTCACTGAACGCTTCGACATTCCTTACCACCATGTGACCCATGAAAATCTTAGCCGTGAAGAACACGAGCAGAAGATGCTAGAAGTGATCGATCAATACGATGCTGACTTTTTGGTGCTAGCTAAATACATGCGCGTATTAACGCCGACGTTTGTTGAGAAATACCACCACAAAATCATTAATATTCATCACAGCTTCTTACCTGCTTTTATTGGCGCGAAGCCATATCAACAAGCTTACGATCGCGGTGTGAAAATCATCGGTGCAACAGCACACTTCGTGACTAATGATTTAGATGAAGGGCCGATCATCAAGCAAGACGTAATTCCTGTCGACCATACATTCAATGCCCAAGATATGGCGCAAGCGGGACGGGATGTAGAGAAGAACGTATTGAGTAAGGCTTTGAATAAAGTGATCAATGACCACGTCTTTGTTTATGGGAATAAGACAGTGATCCTTTAAGTTCATCGCTTTTGAATGAAAGAAAGGGTTGCTCATTTGCAAACCTTTCTTCTTTCTAGTCGTTCAAAACTTGCTTATTCAGCCTGCTCAGACTCCACAATACGCTTAAGTGAATGCGGGTGCAGTTTGATACAAATGCCTTGGTACTTAAACGCCACGGTTGGGTTGTTCAAGCGTTCGCGATCCCCTTTCGGGCTCGACAGTTTGATCTTCACACCCAGCTCTTCCAACTCATTAAAACGCGCGCCAAACGCTGGGTAAGTGTGTTTCAAATCAGCAAGAAACTCGTCTGCAGTTTCGGCATGAGACGGAATCACAAACTCCACATGTTCCCAGCTTTCATTTGGGTAGATTTTGCCTTCCGCAGGGTATGGCAGTTCCAGACACTCAATCTTCCAACCACGGCTTTCCAACGCTTTGTCGAATTCGATAACGATGATTGGACGACCGTTGATTTTCGCTTGTGAAATCACCTTACCGTATTGATTCCATGCTTCATGCGCGGCTTTTGCTGTTTCAGTATCATTAATTCGCAGCGCAATATGGTCAGCTTGAGCAAAGCTCAGATCCAGTTTTAACAGGGATGCAAGCTCTTCAATCTTCGCCATAAATTCATCCAGATCTTGGATCATCAATTTAGGCGCTAGGCGTTTTTCAACTAGTTGAGTCGTCATTGTGGCTCTCTTATGGGGCGATTTATCTCATTACTCTGAGCGCAATAGTAAACGCAAACCAAACCACATTTCCATTCAATCGAAAAAGTATAAATTTCCCCAATTCCTCTCTGTATGAAAAGCAATAAAGTTGTTATCATTAGCCCCATTTTTGTGAACTCCAACAGAACTCGGCACTTACTTCGCCGAGTTCTTCGTCCTTGAATTGAAGGAAACGCGTGTGAATATCCAAGCACTTATTAATGACAAAGTATCTCAGGCTCTAGAAGCCGCTGGCGCACCTGCAGGCAGTCCTGCGGCAGTACGCCAATCAGCAAAGCCACAATTTGGTGACTACCAAGCAAACGGCGTAATGGGCGTTGCTAAAAAACTGGGTACTAACCCACGAGAATTTGCACAGAAAGTACTGGATGTTCTAGACCTAGATGGTATTGCAAGCAAGACAGAAATCGCTGGTCCTGGTTTCATCAACATTTTCCTAAGCGAAGAGTTCCTAGCAAAACAAGCGGAAGCAGCACTGGCTGACTCACGTCTTGGCGTTGCAGCAGACGAAGCTCAAACTATCGTTGCTGACTACTCTGCACCAAACGTAGCTAAAGAAATGCACGTTGGTCACCTACGTTCAACCATCATCGGTGATGCGGTAGTACGTACTCTTGAGTTCCTAGGTCACAAAGTGATCCGTGCGAACCACATCGGCGACTGGGGTACTCAGTTCGGTATGCTCATCGCAAACCTTGAGCGTGTACAACAAGAGTCTGGCGAAGTTTCTATGGAACTTGCGGACCTTGAAGGCTTCTACCGCGAATCGAAAAAGCTGTACGATGAAGATGAAGAGTTCGCAGTAAAGGCGCGAAACTACGTGGTAAAACTGCAAAGCGGTGACGAGTACTGTGCAGAAATGTGGAAAAAACTCGTTGATGTAACCATGATCCAAAACCAGCGCAACTACGACCGTCTAAACGTGTCACTGACTCGTGACGACGTGATGGGCGAGAGCATGTACAACGACATGCTTCCTAAGATCGTTGCAGACCTAAAAGAACAAGGTCTTGCCGTTGAAGATGATGGCGCGCAAGTTGTATTCCTAGATGAATACAAGAACAAAGATGGCGAACCAATGGGCGTTATCGTTCAAAAACGCGATGGCGGTTTCCTATACACAACAACAGACATCGCATGTGCAAAATATCGTTATGAAGAGCTAAGCGCAGACCGTGTGCTTTACTTCATCGACTCACGTCAACACCAGCACCTAATGCAAGCTTGGACAATTGTTCGTAAAGCAGGCTACGTACCTGAGTCAGTATCTCTTGAGCACCACGCGTTCGGCATGATGCTTGGTAAAGATGGTAAGCCATTCAAGACTCGTGCGGGTGGTACCGTTCGCCTTGCCGACCTTCTAGATGAAGCAGAAGTTCGTGCAGCACAACTGATCGAATCTAAAAACCCTGAGCTAGATGCGGAAGAAAAAGAGAAGATCTCTAAAACAGTTGCAATGGCAGCGGTTAAATACTCTGACTTATCTAAACACCGTACGACTGACTACGTGTTCGATTGGGACAACATGTTAGCGTTTGAAGGTAACACAGCACCATACATGCAATATGCATACACTCGCGTAGCTTCTATTTTCGCTAAAGCTGGTGTTGCTATGGACGCTCTCCAAGGTGACATCAAAATCACTGATGAGAAAGAGAAAGCACTTATTGCTAAACTTATGCAGTTCGAAGAAGCGGTTCAATCTGTCGCTCGCGAAGGCCAACCGCACATCATGTGTAGCTACCTATTCGAACTAGCAGGTCAGTTCTCTAGCTTCTACGAAGCATGCCCTATCCTAGTTGCTGAAGATGAAGCAGTGAAACAAAGCCGTCTGAAACTAGCAGCGCTAACAGCGAAGACCATCAAGCAAGGTCTGTCTCTACTAGGTATTGATACTCTAGAGCGTATGTAAGCGAATCGAGAATCGATATGATTTCGAAAGGTTGACGTGAAAGCGTCAACCTTTTGTTTTATCTGGCGTATACTGATGTAATTCAATTCAAATCGGATAATATAATGAGTTTTGAACTGCACCCTCAATTGGCAAAAGACACTACCGTTATCGGTCACTTCCCACTGTGTGTGGCGCTTCTGCATAAAGACAATGCCGTGCCATGGGTTATCTTGGTACCAAAACGTGCAAACCTAAAAGAGCTTCACCACTTGCCAATGCAAGAACAGCAACAGTTTTTGCTAGAGTCTCAAGCGGTAAGCCAAGCACTGGAAGCAACATTCCGTCCAGACAAGCTAAACCTTGGTGCGCTAGGTAATATGGTGCCACAGCTGCACATTCACCATATTGCTCGCTTCAAAGATGACGTAGCATGGCCGGGACCGGTTTGGGGTAACACCAAAGGTGAATTCCGTACAGAAGAAGAGCAAAACGAATTGCTTGGTCGTATTAAGAACGTGTTATCACTGAGCTCTATTTTCCAAAAAGCATAAGCACTGCAAGCGAAAATAATTCGCCTTTGAATACGGCTGAAACAGACAGAGAAAGATTAATACGTATTTGTAACAATCTTTCTCATTTTTCTGGGATTATCACTAAAATAAAACTTGTTTAGACTACCAGCTCAGTTAGAGAGGGTCATCATGAAACAAGTCTTCAACACATTCCGATACGTCAGCTGGATCGCCATCATCTGTTCTATGGCTGCTTCATTCTTGCTTTTTCTTATGGGTGCAGCAAAAACCTATTCAGCATTTGCGGTCTTCATTCTTAATCAAACACCTCCAGAAGCACTCGC
This sequence comes from Vibrio sp. 947, assembly GCF_033339115.1. NCBI lineage: Bacteria > Pseudomonadati > Pseudomonadota > Gammaproteobacteria > Vibrionales > Vibrionaceae > Vibrio > Vibrio sp. 947. The sequence continues at coordinate 81,686 of NZ_JAWOTX010000012.1, forward strand.
ACATTTAGATAAAGCAGACATCGCGATCGCTTATTTGATCAAGTCACTGGATACGTTTCTTGTCGCACTAGTTTTGTTCATCTTTGCTCACGGCATCTACACACTATTTATTTCCAACAAAGCTAAAGCGAAAACACAAGAGCAGTCGGTTTTGCATTGGATCAGAACCCCAAACATCGGCCATCTAAAAAACATTTTGGCTGAAGTCATCATCGTGATCTTGTTTGTGAAGTTCTTAGAGCTCGTGCTGATTAACTTCTACAGCTTAGATTGGACGATCTTAACATTACCTATTTCGATTTTAGTTTTAAGTCTTGGTTTGAAGTTCCTAGGGTTAGGCGCGACTAAACACTCTGAAGAGCATTAATTTCGCTGTATTCACAAACAATAACCAGCAAAATAAAAGCCGCATCATTGCTGATGCGGCTTTGTCGTTTTTACGTGATAATTTTTAGGTGACTAATTTTGATAGTCGCTACATGGTGACTGTCAGAGACAAACCATCTTGTTTAGTCACTGAGTAGCGAACTCGAGTCACGCCATGAGCTTTATTGGTGTCAACTAGGCGGCTAATTTTGCCCTTCTTAATCCACACACTTAACATCGCGTCAGCACCATCTTCACTCATCCCAAACTGCTTAGCCAGATCTGACTGGGAAACGGTTCCTTTATCTGCAATGTATTGATAAAGCTCTTTTAAAATCATGCTACTTGCGCCTCTAATACACCGTTTTGTTTCTTACCAACTCGTTTGAACACACGGTATGTGCCAAAGAAGATAGCTACGATCACTGCCATCCAAATGCCACTTGTCACTGGGCTATCTGCGAAATGCGTCAATTGGTTGTAGAACGTCGCACATAGGTAAGCCAAGCCCATTGTCCAAACCGCGATAAAGCGTGCGAACTTATGACCAAACTCACGTACGTAAGCCCCCATCGCCGCCACACAAGGTGTGTACAGTAGGATAAAGATTAGGTAAGCAAATGCGGCATTACCAGAAGCAAACTGCGATTTAATGTTACCGAAGATAGAAGCATCGACTTCTTGTTCTTCGGCAACGGCATTTGAGTCAGTTAAGTCACCCACTTCAATGCCTAGTGGATCTGAGTAGCTCAAACCGGCTAAGTTTTCAGGGATACTCATTACTGCCTCTTCTAGGCTGCCCATTAGATCAAATTCTGCGTCTTCACCGTCACTTGGCGTGGTGTATAGACTGTTAAGCGTACCAACTACCGCCTCTTTTGCGAAGATGCCGGTAATGATACCAACCGTCGCTGGCCAGTTATCTTCTTGAACACCGATTGGCGCGAATACTGGAGTTACAACTTGCGCAGCTTTAGAAAGCACCGAGTTTTCGCTGTCTTCATTACCAAAACTGCCATCAGTACCCAATGAGTTGAAGAAACTCAGAATAGCAACAACGATAACGATGGTTTTACCTGCACCAAGTACAAAGCGCTTTAGCTTTTGCCAAGTTTTGATCACCACGTTTTGTAGCGTCGGAAGCTCATAGTCTGGCATTTCCATTACTAGGCTATCACTGCTACCTGGGTAAAGCGTATGCTTAAGGAAGAGACCCGTAAAGATCGCTGCCACAATACCAAGTAGGTAAAGTGCGAATACAATGTTTTGACCTGAGCCTGGGAAAAATGCCGCAGCGAATAGCGCGTATACAGGCAGACGAGCACCACATGACATAAATGGTGCCATAGAGGCAGCCAGTTTACGCTCACGTTCTTGGTCTAGAGTACGAGTTGCCATGATTGACGGTACGTTACAGCCAAAACCAAGAACCAACGGTACAAATGCTTTGCCCGGTAGGCCGATCTTCTGCATCACTTTATCTAGTACGAATGCTGCACGAGCCATGTAACCTGAGCTCTCAAGTACCGCTAGGAAGAGGTACAAACACGCGATAACCGGAATGAAGGTTGCAACCGTCTGGATACCACCACCGATACCATCAGCAAGAACCGTCACTAACCACACAGGCAAATGACCGTCTAACAAGTGATGCCCACCATCAACCAATAATGCGCCCACACCAATGTCAAAAAAGTCGATAAATGCACTACCGATGTTAATCGAGAACATAAACATCAGGTACATAACAACAAAGAAGAAAGGAATTCCAATCCACTTGTTCAAAATAAACTGGTCGAGTCTTTCAGTCACACTACGACTTAACTTGCCTTCGCTTCGGCGAACTTTTTTACACTGTTCATGCAGATGCGTGTACTTAGTATCCGCGACATGCAAATCGATATCCAAATCTAACGTCGTAATGACTTCCAAGACTTTGCTTCTATCAATATCAGAAAGACTATTGAGCACCATTGTGTCTTTTTCAAGCGCACGAATCGCTAGTGCACGATGAGCGACGTTTTGGTCGTTAAAAAGTGCGGAAACCGTTTGAATTGCCGACTCCATCTTCTCACCGTAATGCAAAGACAATTCTTTAAGTGGCACTCCTTGAACGATGGATTTATGGAGCTTTTCTTTAAACTCTGCCACTTGAGTTTTATTGGTTGCAGATAAACTGACAACCGGACAACCTAACGTTTTCTCAAGCTCTGCAACGTTAATCATCTGACGTTCACGCTTTAGCGCATCCATCTTGTTGAGGACAACAATCATAGGGCGACCAAGTTCGCGAAGTTGCAGCGTCATGTATAAGCTGCGCTCTAAACTTGTAGCATCCACCACGTTAATAATGAGATCAGCAGGATGAGTTAGAACCGCACGCGATGCGATGGATTCATCAATACTATTACTATCATTACCACTGTCTAATGAGTAAATACCCGGAAGGTCAGTGAGCAAAAACTCATCCCCAGCATGCTTGAATTGTCCTGTTTTCTTTTCAACCGTGACGCCTGCCCAGTTACCAACTTGCTGTTTTGCGCCAGTTAAACCATTAAATAGCGTCGTTTTACCACTATTAGGGTTACCTACGGTTAGCACTTGATATTGCATTACACTCGCTCCACTTCAATTTTCTGAGCAATTGTTTCTCGCAATGCGACAGACACACCACGGACTTCGACTTGTAAAGGATCGCCCATTGGCGCACGTCGAATCACTTTGACTTCTGTATTGGGAAGCAGCCCCATTACCATGAGTTTCTTTCTGATATCTGATGAAAGACCATCTAACAACCGAATCGTCACCGTATCGCCAGGATTAATCTCTGATAACTTCATAGTGGCCCTTAAGAGTATTGCTAATGAGAAATATTATTATTTAATAAGTTTAGGTTGCCAATATTACTCCCCTATACCCCTTCAATCCTTGTGTGAAATCAAAGATTCCGTAAATGTTTTCACGCTTTCAAACGTTAACTTCGTAAATTTCCTCTCGTTATTTACGTCAAAATTAACAATTAAAAATGACACCTAACGAAACAAAAATGTCACAAACCAAGATAGAAAACAAAAAATACAAATTAAAACAATTAGTTAAGTAAAAAACCAAACGTTGTCGCTTTTCTCATATAAACATGGCGTTATTTTTATAAGAAAAATAAGTAACCTCTCGTATAGTTACTCCATCGAGAGGGCAACCTCTCTAATAAATTCCAGAGGTGGCATGGCAACATGTCACTCCGGCAGCAAGCGAAGGTGTCCTTGACACCCGTGGTATAGTCCCCCCGGCTATACCACGATATTTTTTTTCACCTCTTTCAAAACTTCTTTACCTTATTCATCTTTTCAACACAGTTTTCGTTTTCACGAATGTCGCACACCATCATTCACCCAAATGAACAACGCTCTTTTGATACAGCAATACAACTGTCATTTATTTGTTGCAACTATCAATAAATCATTCTCTTGAAGCCATTTATGCTTATTGCTATGAACATCGCGACTAACAGATAGAACGTGATCGTGCTTACGTGTTGAGAATGGATTTGTAGGCTAGATGTGATGAAGAAACAATGAAACTCACTGCGTTAGCAACTGCAGCAATAATAGAGCACTGTATGCAGCTCCCCAGCATCTTAACTATTAACTAGGGAGCGTATAATGAAGGTTTTCTAGTTAATTTCTTGGCTTTCTTGAGTCAAAGCAAACTTGGATGGGGGCAAACCAAAATGCAGCTTAAACTTTTGGCTAAAGTAAGATGGATCATTAAAGCCAGAGTTAAAGGCGACTTCACTGATTTTCTCACCCGCCAATAACTTTTCACACGCCGTTTCCAAACGAACCTCTGTGACATAGTCTTTTAACGTTCTTGACGAGGCAGATTTAAAACGTCTCTGCAAAGAGCGTTCAGACATATACAGCATTTTAGCGGCTGACGCAGTGCCAAATTCAGGATCATGGTAATGCTCTGCCACTAATTGATAGACTTTTTGCAACCACTCTTTCTCTGGTGTGACTTGATCTTCTGCAATAGTTACAGGATTGAGTTCTTGCTGCGGTTCATCCAGATAACTCCTTTCCTTCGCAGATGGCCATGTAATCTCGACTTTGTTTTGAGCATCAGAAGAGAAGACAGCCAAATAACCACCACTCGTTGTCACTAGTTGGGCAAGGTGGTCAATACTCAACTCAGAGTGATTTAAGTTAGATGGAAGCCCAGTCGCGACTTTATTAGGTAATTGCGTCCTGTAATCAAGAAAGCTCAATGACACAATATCATGCCCCTTTTCTAGCATAATTCTAACCGTTTGACCTCGGAAAGAGCGCTTGATGATATTGGCAAAAATGCTATTGAAAATAACATCAAGATTAAAACTTTCCAGAGCAACCCGGCTCTGCTTGCTCTCATCTTCTAGCTCTACCAAAATACCCGCTTTTGCAAAGTCATCTTGCCATACATCAACCACTGACTGAGTTATCTGACTCAAGTCGTAGTTCTGACTCCCACCACTTACATCACTTGGAACGCTTTTGAGTTCATTTAACTGCCAATTCGTTTTAGCCAAATGATCCTCTGTCGCAGTGTCCAGAGGCATAGGTAGTTTCGCCACAATAAAGTCGACGCTTGATTTTATGGATAGAGCTACATGGTCTACGAGTAGGTTTCTAACTTGAATCTGTTTACGTAATTGCTGGTTGCTCGTAAGCAACACTCTACTTTGATGTCTTAACTGATTCGTTTTGAGAGTCACTTGAGCTGCTAGATCACGGTTAGCCTGTACAACGTAGCGAGAGCGCCAGAAAACAAGTAATGCGACGACCGCAATACTAGCTACGACAAAGCCTAAAATAGCAAATCGCGATAGATACCAAGGATGAAGGACGATAAAGTGAGATTCTAAACCAACGACTCCAGCGGCAACTTGAGACGCATTACTGACCTGCAAGTGATATTCACCGGAACTAAGGTGCTCGAGTGTCAGTTGGCCCCCCTCTAACGTTTGCCATGGGTCATCGTTGTTCAATCGATAGTACAAATTTTGACTGTCTGGTTTTGGCATCACACCGAATAAAAAACTCAGCGAAGATCCATATGGCAGTGTGAGCCCATTCAGATCGGCACTACCAACTTGCAGAACTTCATTTTCAAGCACAACTTGGCTAACAATAAACTTAGACTCTGGGGGATTAGATACAAGCAGCTTGGATGCTTCTGCTTTTACGAGTCCGTACTTCGACCCCAGAACAAGCTCTCGCTCACCAATTTCTGTCTGCTGTATAACGCTACAAATACCAGGGAGGAACTCATTGTTCATTAAGCCTGATGACGATGAGTAATGTTTCACTAACTCACCCGAAAGGTGGTAATAGCTTAAACCGACAGAGGAAGCTAACCATACACCTTGCCTGTCTCTGATCAAGCAAGCAGGTCTGGCGTTGGGTTCACTCATTTCAACAACACGTTTTTCATCGCTTCGTGTATCAGTTTTAAACACACCATAAGATGAAGCAAACCACTGGCTGCCATCAACCGCCGTGGTCATGTCTAATGATTCACCAAACTTTTCTGAAAAACGGATAAACTGGATGTTGTCATTACTGTATTGGTATACGCCATGATCGGTGCCTATTAATAGGGCATCTTCAATATCATATAGGCGCGTAACCTTAGCAGGCAAATACTGACTTACTAGCCACTCACTTCCAAAGTTTCGTACGCTTTGTGCAGCAGTATCAACATTGTAAAGATGGTATCCGCTTGATACCCAAAGACGGTCATCACCATCAACGGTCACATGCTCTACGGCATGTCCGGCCATAACCTGTAAATAAGGAAATGTAATCTTGTTGAGACCATTTAGATCAAATATTTCCAGCCCTTTTGAGGTTGCAAGCCAAAGCATGCCGTTTTGAAACGCAAATTCATTGATCTGCGACTCCAACTCTAAGACTTGGTTAATCCCACTCTTTCCTGAACGATAAATCTTTCGGTCATCAGCAAACCAAAGCGCACCATCAGGACCTTCAATAGTTTGCCGAATTCGTCCTGATAGGGTGTGTGAGTCATAACTACTAAAGGTCACTCGTTCAAATTTTTTACTAAATAGCGAGTAATAACGAATACCTTGGTTAGTCGCAATCCACATCCCTCCTATATTGTCGCTCAACAACGAATAAATCTTCGTGTTGTCTAACTCTAACTCAAGAAAACTTGCAGGCGCGACTTCGGTGACCTCACCTGAAAAAAATGAGTACAAATAAAGGCCATGCTCTGTCCCCACCCAATACTCTTGATTTGTCTCTGCGAATGTCAAAACATGTGAGCCGCCAATTCTAATCACTTCTTTATCAGGCTGGTAAATGTTGAAAATTAAAGCGCCACGCAATGTACCTATCAAAATTTCTCTTCGCGTGTGTGAATAATAGACTTTCTCAATGTAGTTTTGACCTGAGGCAGCGACATGGTCAAACTTATCACCTTCAGAAAGATAGAAGCCGGAAGTCGTTGCTAGTGCCCACTTCGTTTCAACTAGCACCGCATCATTAATGTAAACGTAGCTATTATTACTATGTTGATAGAGCTGCAATAGAGAGAAAGAGTTTAATTCGCTAGTGTCGATATTGTAGGTATAGAAATGCGCGCCATCACTCACCCAAATATAGTTCTTTGAAGACCCTATTTTTCTTATTTGTGAGCCTGGATTTAAACTAAAGACTAAACGTCGTTCCTGATTTGGATAGGTTCGATAGACCTCATTTTCAATAAAGGTCCAAAAAGCACCTTTATGATAAGCCAACTGCTTAGCCGACGTTTGTAGGAAGCTACCTGATTTAGGTAATATAGTTTGACCATCGTAAAACAGGACTCGTCCGTGTACGTCATGAATCCACAAACCGCCCTTTTCACCCAAGAACAACTTTTTAGCCGCGATAAAAGTACCCTTTGCCTGAGTTGGCAAAGGGTAAAAGATTGCATTTGCATTATGAAGCGCAAATGCTTGGTAGGATAAGACAAAGCCCAACAGAGCAAGGGCTAATTGGCGTAGCAAGACGAAAACCTTTTGTATCAATTTGTGCTCGGAAAGTGACCGTTCATCGTTTGTAAAGCATGGATTGATACGGTTATTTTGAGCTGATAATTATTGGTAATGATATCTCAATTACTTTCTGAGAAAAGGCTCGCCTTACCAAAGGTTGTAATTCTTACTACTGGATCACGTTAAAAAGACTACTCCTACATTACGACAGCACTTAATCTGACTTTTTGTTCAAGCATTGCTCAAAACTATTCGCCATATTGTTGAGAAAAGTAAAGTAACTGCCAGGTTTTGCTTCAATTGTACTCCCTAACGGGTCAAGCTCGCCTTTAGCGACGTCACTGCCTCTCATTACGCTCTGAACGACAGCCGGGGTAAACTGAGGTTCAGAAAATACACAAGCCACATCTCCACCACTTAGCTTTTGACGAATTTGAATTAAGGTCTTCGCTCCTGGCTTTCGTTCTGGGCTCACAGTAAAATGCCCCATTTGATTTAGTTCATAACGATCTTCGAAATAACCGTAAGCATCATGGAATACAAAGTAACCTTTGTTTTTTACTGGTGCCAGCTTCTGCTTTATCTGTTGGTCAGTGTCTTTTAGCTCGAGTTCAAACTTTTTGAGGTTCGCTTGATATTGAGCTGCATTTTCCGGATCAAGTGATACAAGTTGATTCACAACAGCCTTGGCCACTTGTTGTGCTTGGCTTACACCTAGCCAAAAGTGCGGATCATGTGAGCCATGATCGTGCCCATCATGGTCATGGTTGTGCTCACTATCAAATTCACGCAATTCTAGATTTGGAATTTGACTAATAGTCAAAGTATTCGATCTATCCGAAACAACTTTCTCTAGAAACGGTTCAAGATCATGTCCGTACCAAATAACCAAATCAGCCGAAGCGACCTTTTTAACATCCGATGGACGCAAAGCATAGTCATGGGGTGATGTGTTAGACTGCAATAGCACGTCTGGTGAAGTTACTCCTTGAGTAAGCTCTGTTACTAACAACTGAATAGGTTTGATACTCGTCAGTACCGTTACTGCCTGTGCTGGAAGTGTTAACATTGCTGAGGCAGCAAGAATTAATGCTCTTTTCATAGTTTTACTTGGGATATGGCGTGGAAAGTGAGATAATGTTACATTATAACATTATTGATTTGCAAATGAGTTTCATTCATGTCTTCCTTAGTCCATCTTGAGCAGTTATGTGTCGAGTTCGATGGCCGCAGAGTTCTCGATAACATTAGTATGGAATTAGAAAAGGGCAAAATAACTACCCTAATTGGTCCCAATGGAGCGGGAAAATCAACGTTAGTCAAAGTTATCTTAGGTCTTCAAAAGCCAACTAGCGGCAAGTTGAACCGACAAAGAAAACTGAAAATTGGTTACGTTCCTCAAAAGTTGAAGCTCAATGACTCCCTTCCATTGAATGTAACCCGCTTCCTAAATTTAGCAGGAAAATACAGTAAGCAGGAGTGCATTGATGCATTAAGGCTTGTTGGCGCTGAACATTTACTTAATAGTAATATGCATCGCTTATCCGGTGGTGAAAACCAACGAGTGTTACTGGCGCGCGCTCTGCTTCAGCGTCCTCAGCTGTTGGTATTAGACGAACCAGCTCAGGGTGTGGATATCCAAGGTCAAATCGATCTCTATGACTTAATTGAGAGCATTCGTCACCGCTTTGATTGTGGCGTATTTATGGTGTCGCATGACTTACATTTAGTGATGGCGAAAACGGACGATGTTATTTGTCTGCATCACCATGTTTGCTGCTCAGGTTCACCTGCCACTATTACTCAGCACCCTTCTTACATCGCACTATTTGGCAATGCTGCGAGAGAGTCTCTCGCGTTTTATCATCACGACCATGAGCATCATCATCACGATTTATCCGGAACGCCAGTAAGCGGTGATGCGATATCATGCTCCCACCATAAACACGGACATCACCATCATGATTGAGTTTCTCCTACCTTCTATTCTTGCTGGTATTGGTATCGCGATCATTGCCGGTCCGCTTGGGTCATTTGTCGTTTGGCGTAAAATGGCTTACTTCGGAGATACCCTAGCTCATGCATCATTAATGGGCCTAGCGCTGGGTTTTTTGCTCAATGTAAATCTCTACCTTGCCCTACTCGTCTGCTGTTTAGCTCTGGCCGTTTTGCTTGTCACTCTGCAAAAGCAACAACTTGTGGCTACAGACACGTTGTTAGGTATCTTGGCACACAGTGCACTCTCTATCGGTTTAGTATCGGTTAGCTTTTTGGAAAACGTGCGCGTCGATTTAATGAGCTACCTATTTGGGGACTTACTTGCCGTCTCTCCACAAGATCTGATGTTTATTTACGCAGGTGTTGTTGCGGTAAGTGCGTGTTTGTACGTCTTCTGGCGCCCACTGCTTTCTAGTACTGTTAGTGAAGAACTTGCCGCTGTTGAGGGCGTGAATACAGACTTAGTTAGATTGGTGTTAATGCTAATGGTGGGTATAGTAATCGCAGTAGGTATGAAGTTCGTTGGCGCGTTGATCATGACTTCGCTCCTAATTATCCCAGCAGCAACAGCACGTAAAGTCTCTTCATCACCAGAGCAAATGGCATTGTTCGCATCCATTATTGGCTCAGTGGCAGTACTGATGGGGCTTAGCCTATCATGGCACTTCGATACACCGGCCGGCCCTTCCGTAGTGATCAGCGCAACATCCTTATTTATGCTGAGCCAGCTGATTAAAAGCAAAGCATAATCGCATTGAGCATTAAACGCGAAAGACCTTGCTAACAACAAACATAAATCCACGGAAACGGAAAAAGAAAAGCCTGCGAAATCGCAGGCTTTTTAATACTTATTAAGTAGTGTGGTCGATTACCAACCCGTCACTTCACGTAGACCTTGGCCAATCTCTGCTAGAGATTTCACAGTTTTAACGCCAGCCGCTTCTAGTGCAGCAAATTTGTCTTCAGCAGTACCTTTACCACCAGAGATAATCGCACCAGCATGGCCCATACGCTTACCAGGAGGCGCAGTTACACCAGCAATGTAAGAAACCACTGGCTTCGTTACATTTTCTTTAATGTATGCTGCTGCTTCTTCTTCTGCAGTACCACCGATCTCACCGATCATAACGATCGCTTCTGTCTCAGGGTCTTCTTGGAACAGTTTTAGGATATCAATGAAGTTTGAACCCGGGATTGGGTCACCACCGATACCAACACAAGTAGACTGGCCGAAACCTTCGTCAGTGGTTTGTTTAACTGCTTCGTAAGTTAGAGTACCGCTACGAGATACAATACCTACTTTGCCTTTCTTGTGGATGTGACCAGGCATGATACCGATCTTACACTCATCAGGAGTGATAACGCCCGGACAGTTAGGACCAATCATGCGAACGCCAGTTTCTTCTAGCTTCACTTTTACGTCGATCATATCTGTAGTAGGGATACCTTCAGTAATCGTTACGATTAGCTCGATACCCGCGTCAATCGCTTCTAGGATTGCATCTTTACAGAAAGGTGCTGGTACGTAGATGACTGTCGCTGTTGCGCCAGTCGCTTCTACTGCTTCACGAACTGTGTTGAATACAGGAAGACCTAGGTGAGTTTGGCCACCTTTACCTGGAGACACACCGCCAACCATTTGCGTACCGTATGCGATAGCTTGCTCTGAGTGGAAAGTACCTTGACCACCAGTGAACCCCTGACAGATTACTTTAGTGTCTTTGTTAATTAATACAGACATTATTTAGCCTCCGCAGCAGCAACAACTTTCTGAGCAGCATCAGTTAGCGACTCAGCAGCAATGATATCAACATCAGAATTAGCAAGAACTTCGCGACCTAGGTCAGCGTTAGTGCCTTCAAGACGAACAACAACAGGTACGCTTACGCCTACCTCTTTAACCGCGCCGATAATACCTTCTGCGATCATGTCACAACGTACAATACCACCGAAGATGTTAACAAGTACCGCTTTCACATTGTCATCAGATAGGATGATCTTGAATGCTTCAGCAACACGCTCTTTCGTCGCGCCGCCACCTACATCTAAGAAGTTAGCTGGTTTGCCGCCGTGTAGGTTTACGATATCCATCGTACCCATTGCTAGGCCTGCACCGTTAACCATACAGCCAACGTTACCGTCTAGTGCTACGTAGTTCAGCTCCCACTGAGCTGCGTGTGCTTCACGCTCATCTTCTTGTGAAGGATCGTGCATTTCACGAAGCTTAGGCTGACGATACAGTGCGTTTGAGTCGATGTTGATCTTACCGTCAAGACATAGCAAGTTGCCTTCACCAGTAATCACAAGTGGGTTGATCTCTAGCAGAGCAAGATCGTACTGAGAAAACATAGTGCCAAGACCCATAAAGATCTTAACGAATTGTTTGATTTGGTCGCCTTCAAGACCAAGTTTGAACGCTAGCTCACGACCTTGGTAAGCTTGTGGACCTACTAGTGGGTCAATTGCTGCTTTGTGGATGAGTTCCGGCGTTTCTTCCGCAACTTTTTCAATTTCCACACCACCTTCGGTAGAAGCCATGAAAACGATCTTACGGCTAGCACGGTCAACTACCGCACCTAGGTATAGTTCGTTCGCAATATTTGAAGCTTCTTCAACAAGGATTTTTGTTACTGGCTGACCGTTAGCGTCAGTTTGGTAAGTCACTAGGTTTTTACCTAACCACTTCTGTGCAAACTCTTTAACGCCTTCTTTTGTATCGTGTAGCTCTACGCCACCCGCTTTACCACGGCCACCAGCGTGAACCTGACATTTAACTACTTTCTTGGCTGTACTAATACGGCCTGCGGCTTCAAAAGCTTCTTGTGGTGTATCACACGCGTAGCCTTCTGGCACAGGCAAACCGAATTCTGCAAACAGCTGTTTGGCTTGGTATTCATGCAAATTCATTTCGATATTCCGTTTGTTTTTCCCTTAAGGGATTTATTATTTCCATAACGCTGCAGTCTTGGCTGCTTGTACGTCTGTAGGGTCTTCTCAAATCAATCCTTCATCATGAGTTCTCATACTGAAGGATTCAAATGAAGGCCAAACGTTGAGCTAGTCTAGCCATTGAAATTTTTAACGTCTAGCTACCTACGATAACTAGACGTTTTAGCGATATTAAACGTCTAATAGGAGACGTGCTGGGTCCTCTAGTAACTCTTTAATCGTTACTAGGAAGCCAACTGATTCACGACCATCAATTAGGCGGTGATCGTAAGATAACGCTAGGTACATCATCGGCAAGATTTCAACTTTGCCATCCACTGCCATCGGACGCTCTTGGATCTTATGCATACCAAGAATCGCTGATTGAGGTGGGTTGATGATTGGTGTAGACATTAGTGAACCGAACACACCACCGTTTGTGATAGTGAAGTTACCGCCCATTAGCTCGTCTACCGTTAGCTTGCCATCACGACCTTTAATAGCCAGCTCTTTGATGCCTTTTTCAACATCAGCGAAACCAAGCTTGTCACAGTCTTTTAGGACAGGTGTAACTAGACCACGTGGAGTTGATACCGCCATGCTAATGTCGAAGTAGTTGTGGTAAACAATGTCATCGCCATCAATCGAAGCATTTACTTCTGGGTAACGCTTAAGCGCTTCTGTTACTGCTTTCACGTAGAAAGACATGAAGCCCAAACGAATACCGTGACGCTCTTCGAACTGATCTTTGTACTGCTTACGAAGGTCCATGATTGGTTTCATGTTCACTTCGTTAAACGTCGTTAGCATTGCCGTGTTGTTCTTCGCTTCTAGCAGACGGTTAGCGACTGTCTTACGAAGGCGAGTCATTGGAACACGCTTCTGACTGCGAGCCGCTGCCGGCACGTCAACCACTGCTGGCGAGTCTTCTTTTGACGCAGATTTAGCGTTCGCAAGATGCGCTTCAATATCTTCACGCGTAATACGACCACCAACACCAGTGCCTTTCACTTGGCTTGCTTCTAAGCCATGTTCAGCCAACAAACGGCGCACTGCTGGGCTTAATGCGTCATTACTTTCTTCGCTAAGCGCAGCTTTGTGACGCTTATCAGGAGATGCTTCAGTACCTTCTGTTTTGTCTGCAGTTGGTTCACCTGCAACTGCGCCTGGCTTCAATTTAGCAATGATTTGTTTAGAAAGTACTGTCGCACCTTCTGCTTCAACAATAGCTTCTAAAACGCCAGCTTCCGGAGCTGGAACTTCTAGCACAACTTTGTCTGTTTCGATGTCAACCAAAACCTCGTCACGCTCTACTGCGTCGCCTGGTTGTTTGTGCCATGTCGCTACGGTTGCGTCAGCAACTGATTCAGGTAAATCTGGAACCAGAATTTCAATTGTCATATCTGTTTCTTCCTTTAACTTCTAATTCTTAATTCGAAGTTTTTGAGTTCACGTTCAGAGCGTCTTCAACCAACGCTTTTTGTTGTTTCAAGTGCACCGACATGTAGCCAACTGCTGGCGAAGCAGAAGCTGGGCGACCTGCGTATTTAAGATTTGCACCTGCAGGAATAGCGGCACGGAAGTTATGTTGGCTACAGTACCAAGCACCTTGGTTCTGAGGTTCTTCCTGACACCACACGAAGTCTTCAACGTTAGTGTATTGAGCAATTGCTGCTTGTACTTCTTCCATTGGGAATGGGTAAAGCTGTTCAATACGCACGATAGCAACATCGTCTTGCTCGTTGTTACGGCGCTGCTCTAGTAGGTCAAAGTAAACCTTACCAGCACAGAACACGACACGTTTCACTTTGCTTGGTTCTAAATCATCTACTTCTGGAATTGCAGATTGGAATGTACCATCCGCCAAGTCTTCAATCGTTGAAGTACATAGAGGGTGGCGCAGCAAAGATTTCGGCGACATAACAATGAGAGGTCGACGCATTGGGCGTACAACCTGACGACGAATCATGTGGTACACCTGAGCCGGTGTTGAAGGAACCACAACCTGCATATTTTGCTCAGCACAAAGCTGAAGGTAACGCTCTAAACGTGCAGATGAGTGCTCAGGGCCTTGACCTTCATAACCATGAGGTAGAAGCATAGTAAGACCGCACAAACGCGCCCACTTTTGCTCGCCTGACGAGATAAACTGGTCGATAACAACTTGTGCACCGTTGGCAAAATCACCAAACTGTGCTTCCCAGATAGTTAAACCACCTGGTTCGGCTGTTGCGTAACCGTATTCAAACGCCAACACAGCTTCTTCTGACAATACTGAGTCAAAGACTTGGAATGGCCCTTGGTTGTCATGAATATTCGCTAATGGAATGTAAGTGCTTGCATCGGTTTGGTTATGAAGAACCGAGTGACGGTGGAAGAAAGTACCACGACCCGAGTCCTGACCAGAAAGACGAATACGCTTGCCATCGTCAACCAATGTAGCATACGCCAATGTTTCAGCCATACCCCAGTCAATGGCTTTTTCACCGGTCATCATTGCTAGACGATCGTTGTATAGCTTATTAACACGGCTTTGCAGTTTATGGCTTTCTGGGTACTGACACAGACGATTGCCTAGCTCAATAAGGCGTGTCTTGTCGTATTTTGAATCCCACTCCATATCCCATTCGTGCCCTAAGTAAGGGGACCAGTCTACAGAGTGCAACGCCATTGGACGCCATTCTTTAACAACCACTTCACCGCGATCTAATGCATCGCGATACTCATTGACTAACTGAGTCGCTGTCTCGATATCTGATTCATTTTTATCGATCAGAACATCTGCATACAATTTGCGTGGTGTAGGATGCTTTTTGATTTTCTGGTACATCAAAGGCTGAGTCGCATTTGGCTCATCCGCCTCATTGTGGCCGTGGCGACGGTAACATACAAGATCGATCACGACATCGCGCTTGAACTCG
Source organism: Vibrio sp. 947 (assembly GCF_033339115.1). Lineage (NCBI taxonomy): Bacteria > Pseudomonadati > Pseudomonadota > Gammaproteobacteria > Vibrionales > Vibrionaceae > Vibrio > Vibrio sp. 947. The sequence goes on from NZ_JAWOTX010000012.1 coordinate 96,938, forward strand.
TTACGGTAATCCAATGCAATGCGAGTAACAAAAGCAACTGCTTCTGGGTCATCTGCATTTACATGGAAAATTGGCGCCTGCACCATCTTCGCGATATCGGTACAGTACATCGTAGAACGCGTGTCACGAGGATTAGACGTCGTAAAGCCTACTTGGTTGTTGATGACGATACGTACCGTACCACCGACTTGGAACCCACGAGCAAGAGACATGTTGAACGTTTCGGCAACCACACCCTGACCAGCGATTGCAGAATCACCGTGGATGGTGATAGGAAGCACTTTGCTACCTTGATTATCACCCAAGCGATCTTGACGTGCTCGAACTGAGCCCATGACTACTGGGTTTACGATTTCTAGGTGCGACGGGTTAAATGCAAGTGCTAAGTGAACATCACCGCCAGGAGTCGCAAAATCAGCAGAGAAACCTTGGTGATATTTCACATCACCCGTACCCCAAGTTTCGTCGTGTTTACCGGCGAACTCATCAAACAGGTCTTGAGGTTTCTTACCAAGTACGTTCACCAGCATGTTCAAACGACCGCGGTGAGCCATACCGATAACCACTTCACGCATTCCACTTGTACCCGCATGACGGATCAACTCTTTCGTCATCGGAATCAGCGCATCACCACCTTCTAAAGAGAAACGTTTTGCACCTGGGAATTTCGCCCCGAGGTAACGCTCCAAACCTTCAGCGGCTGTTAGCTCTTCTAGGAATGTGCGCTTCTCATCTTTGTTGAATGATGGCTGGCCTACGACAGACTCAAGGCGTTGCTGAATCCAACGCTTTTGCTCTGTGTCAGTCATGTGCATGTATTCAGCACCGATGGAACCGCAATAAGTTTTGTTGAGGGCTTCATAGATATCTTTCAACTTCATGGTTTCTTGCCCAACAGCAAAAGAACCTACGTTGAAAGTTTCTTCGAAGTCATCTTCGGTAAGATTATGAAAAGCAGGGTCTAACTCCGCCACTGTTGGGCGTTGCCATAGACCTAGTGGGTCTAATTCTGCAGCTTCATGCCCGCGGAAACGGTATGCGTTGATTAGCTGTAGAACTTTTACTTGTTTTGCATCGACATCTGGGTCACTAACTTGGACATTGTAATGCTTTGTTTCTCTAGCGAGTCGTCGGAAGTAGTCACGGACACGTGAATGTGGTTGTTCTGCCACTTCTTCTGATGGCTTAGGCAAGCCTTCAAAAACACGTTTCCACTCCTCACTTACCAGATCGGGATCACTTAGATACAGTTCGTAGAGGTCCTCTACATACGTTGCATTGGCGCCAGCCAAGTGTGAAGACTCGAGCCATGCCTTCATCACGCCGTTGTGCATATTTTCCCTTAACCAGTAGTTTTCACGTTTGCTTCGGTCTTTGCCGAGCTATAAGAGCCGACTAAAAATACGGTCGGCAATTTTTGTATTCTTTACTCGAATATTACTGAAGCAGTGAAGCGGTCATATCGGGTGATCCGCAACACTGCGACATTCCTAAGAGCGAGTAAATTAAACCGAACGATTAACCAACATCGACTTAATGTGACCGATGGCTTTCGTCGGATTTAATCCCTTAGGACAAACACTTACACAATTCATGATGCCATGGCAACGAAAAACGCTAAATGCATCATCAAGATCAGACAAACGTTCATCTGTTGCCGTATCGCGGCTATCAATTAGCCAACGGTACGCTGCGAGAAGACCAGCTGGGCCGATGAATTTATCAGGGTTCCACCAGAATGATGGGCAAGACGTTGTACAACATGCACACATGATACATTCGTACAATCCATCTAAATGCGCACGATCATCAGGCGATTGTAGGTTCTCACGTGATGGTGGTAATGCACCATCATCAATCAAGAATGGTTTAACTTTCGCATAGTTATCATAGAACTGCGTCATGTCAACGATAAGATCGCGCACGACAGGTAACCCTGGTAGTGGACGAATAACTATCTTATCGCCTTGTAGAGCAGATAACGGTGTGATACACGCTAGGCCGTTTTTACCATTCATATTCAAACCATCAGAACCACATACCCCTTCACGGCATGAGCGACGGAACGCGATGCTTGGATCTTGCTCTTTTAGCAGAATCAATGCATCAAGCACCATCATGTCTGAGCCTTCGTCTACCTCAAGGGTATACTCTTTCATGTAAGGCTTGGTATCCACATCCGGATTGTAACGGTATAAAGAGAAGTTTAATTTCATAGTCGTATCCTCCCTTTAGTATGTACGTACTTTCGGCGGGAAAGCTTCACGATGCGTTGGCGTCATGTTCACATCACGCTTAGTCATCGCTTCTGTTTCCGGATTGTAGATAGAGTGGCATAGCCAGTTCTCATCATCACGCTCAGGGAAATCGAAACGAGCATGTGCGCCACGACTCTCTGTACGGTAGTTTGCTGCAACGGCAGTTGAAAACGCGGTTTCCATCAGGTTATCAAGTTCTAGACACTCAATACGCTGCGTGTTGAACTCTGAAGACTTGTCCGCTAGATGCGCATCTTTCAAACGTTCGCGAATCACTTTCAACTCTTCTAGACCGGTTGCCATCGCATCGCCTTCACGGAATACCGAGAAGCTGTTTTGCATGCATGCTTGTAGGTCTTTACGAATCTGAACTGGATCTTCACCACCAGTGCTGTTTTCCCAACGCATAGTACGCGCTAGAGACGCTTCAATATCAGATTCTGTTGCAGGACGAGCTTCTGCTTGCGCTGCTAGCGTTTCGCCAAGGTGCAAGCCAGTAGCACGACCAAATACGACCAAGTCTAGTAATGAGTTGCCGCCCAGACGGTTAGCACCGTGTACCGATACAGAAGCAATCTCACCACATGCGTAAAGGCCTTGTACTTCCATCTCGCTACCGTCGGCCTTCTGCTTAATTGCTTGGCCAGAGACTTGAGTAGGTACACCACCCATCATGTAGTGACAAGTTGGAATTACTGGAATTGGCTCTTTCACTGGGTCAACGTGTGCAAATGTACGAGACAGTTCACAGATACCTGGTAGACGTGATTCAAGTACTTCTTTACCAAGGTGATCAAGTTTCAACTTGATATGTGGACCCCAAGGACCATCACAGCCGCGGCCTTCACGAATTTCAATCATCATTGAACGAGCAACCACGTCACGACCAGCAAGGTCTTTCGCGTTTGGTGCGTAGCGCTCCATGAAGCGTTCACCATCTTTATTTAGAAGGTAACCACCTTCACCACGACAACCTTCCGTCACTAGAACACCCGCGCCAGCAATACCTGTTGGGTGGAACTGCCACATTTCCATGTCTTGCATTGGAACGCCTGCGCGAAGTGCCATACCAACGCCATCACCCGTGTTGATGTGCGCGTTAGTGGTCGATGCGTAAATACGACCTGCACCACCTGTAGCTAGAATGGTTGCTTTCGATTTGAAGTAACAGATTTCACCCGTTTCCATACAAATCGCAGTACAACCCATGATTGCGCCGTCTTGGTTTTTCACAAGATCCAAAGCGTACCACTCCGAGAAGATGGTTGTTTTGTGTTTTACGTTTTGCTGGTAAAGCGTGTGAAGAAGTGCGTGACCAGTACGGTCTGCAGCAGCGGCTGTACGAGCAGCCTGCTCACCACCAAACTCTTTAGATTGGCCACCGAATGGACGTTGGTATATGGTACCGTTATCAAAACGAGAGAATGGAAGACCCATTTTTTCAAGCTCGATAACTGACTCAGGACCATTTTTACACATGTATTCAATCGCGTTCTGGTCACCGATGTAGTCGGAACCTTTAACGGTATCGTACATGTGCCATTGCCAATCGTCTTTGTGCGAGTTACCCAGAGCAACGGTAATGCCGCCCTGTGCAGACACAGTATGAGAACGTGTTGGAAATACTTTTGACAACAAAGCACATGATAGGCCTTGCTCTGAAATTTGTAGTGCAGCGCGCATACCTGCACCACCAGCGCCGATTACTACGGCATCAAACTCACGAACTGGAATAGACACTTACGCACCCCACAGAATAAATAGACCAGAGAAGACATAGCCGAATAGCACGGCAATAACACCAAGTTGTAGTGCGCCACGTAGTTTCGCGCACTTAATGTAATCAGTTAATACTTGCCACAAACCAACCCAAGCGTGAATCAGGATCGAGACAAGTGCCAACATGGTGAATACTTTAGTGAAGGTACCACCAAAGAATTGGGTCCAAGATGCGTAAGAGATATCTGAAAATGCACAGAAGCTAATCAGATAAATCGTGTATAGCGTCATAATGATTGCAGTTGCACGAATTAGTAGGAAATCGTGTACACCATTACGACCAAATGAAGATACGTGTTTTACCATACCAAGATCCCCGCCAATAATGATAATACTGCTGTTGCACCAAACGCGACTTTAGCGCTCATCGTGCCTGAATCTAGTTCTTCAAAGTGACCTAGATCCATCAATAAGTGACGGATACCACCTGCGATGTGGTAGGCAAGTGCAGTAAGAATTCCCCACAGGATGAATTTTACGAAGAAGCTATCGACGATGTCAGCGGCTTCCATAAAACCCATTGGGGATGACAGAGAAATGGATAGTAACCACAGTAATATACCCACCGCAACAAACGTAATTACCCCAGACACACGGTGTAGGATGGATGCGATTGCTGTGATAGGAAAGTGGATGGTCTGTAAATCTAAATTAACAGGTCTTGACTTTCTTTCTTTCACGGGCTTGCTCACTCAGCTCCATTGAGCATTTATTGTTATAACCAATTTCAGCTTCCAAACGTACAAAAGTTAACATCTATTTAACAAATATCGCGAGTAACCACTCAGATAATTGTAAACAAGTTGTTAACAAACGGAATCCAGCAACAAACCTCACTCTTTGTTTCTAGCCCCGAATTTATAAGGATTTAACTAAAATTTTCTTTGCCAATATACGGCGAGCAACATTCTAATACAATTGGTGTAACAAATTATGCTACATAGAACAGATTTTTAACGATTTTCATGAGAAAAATCATAACAAGTGCACACAAAGATGGAGAAAAATTGACTTTAAGCTTTAACAACAGTACAAAAATGGCACATAAACATCCTGGACGGATTAAATAATAAACAAAGGAGATTGTTATGGCGGATAAGAAAGCGACCCTTCATGTTGAAGGTCAAGCGCCAATCGAACTGCCAATTATGGACGGTACGCTAGGTACACCTGTAATTGACGTTCGTAAGCTGGGAGCCAATGGTTACTTTACTTTTGACCCAGGTTTTCTTGCCACTGCATCTTGTGAATCATCAATCACGTACATCGATGGCGGCAAAGGTATTCTTTTGCACCGCGGTTTCCCGATTGATCAATTAGCCAATAACGCAGATTACTTAGAAGTATGTTACATCCTTCTTTATGGTGAAGCCCCTACCCGAGAACAATACGAGCAATTCAAAACGACCGTTACTCGTCACACAATGGTACACGAGCAAATCGCAAGCTTTTTCCATGGCTTCCGACGCGATGCTCATCCAATGGCGGTAATGTGTGGTGTAGTTGGAGCACTTGCAGCCTTCTATCACGACTCTCTTGACATTAACAACGACGAACACCGCGAAATTGCAGCGTACCGTCTGCTGTCAAAAATGCCAACACTGGCGGCGATGTGTTACAAATACTCTATCGGTCAGCCATTTATTTACCCTCGTAACGACCTTAGCTACGCAGAGAACTTCTTGCATATGATGTTCGCAAACCCTTGCGAAGAGTATGAAGTAAATCCTGTGGTTGCCCGTGCGATGGATAAGATTTTCACTCTACACGCGGATCACGAACAGAATGCGTCGACATCAACTGTTCGCCTAGCTGGCTCTTCTGGTGCGAACCCATTTGCATGTATTGCCGCTGGTATTGCATCCCTTTGGGGGCCTGCTCACGGTGGCGCAAACGAAGCCTGCTTGAGAATGCTAGAAGAGATTGGCAGCGTCGATAACATCCCTGAATATGTAGACCGCGCGAAAGACAAAGATGACCCATTCCGCTTAATGGGCTTTGGTCACCGCGTTTACAAGAACTACGACCCACGTGCGACAGTAATGCGCGAAACGTGTCATGAAGTTCTCAAAGAGCTAAACATTCAAGACCCTCTGCTAGACGTTGCAATGGAACTTGAGCGCATTGCACTTTCTGATGAGTACTTCGTGTCTAAGAAGCTGTACCCGAACGTAGACTTCTACTCAGGTATCATTCTTAAAGCGATTGGTATTCCAGTTTCTATGTTTACGGTTATCTTCGCGATTTCTCGTACCATCGGCTGGATTGCTCACTGGAACGAAATGCACAGCGATCCACTGAACCGCATCGGTCGTCCTCGTCAGCTATACACTGGCGAAACACAACGTGAGTTTTCTCCACTTCACGAACGTGAATGATCTTTTAGTACGAAGATAGACAAACAAAAGGGTTGAGATTTTCGTCTCAACCCTTTTTTCTTTTTTGCGTTTAACGTTATTAATGGAGAACGCTAAACCGGATTATCAATATCGATAAACTCCACATGTAGGCCATATTCATCCGCTAGCCATTTGCCTAAGGCCTGAACACCATAACGCTCAGTAGCATGATGACCTGCAGCAAAGTAATGAATGTCCATTTCACGAGCAGTATAAGTGGTGCGCTCTGAAATTTCTCCAGAGATAAATGCATCCAGCCCGTGCTGTACAGCAAGTTCAATGAAATCCTGCCCTCCACCAGTACACCAGCCGACTGTCTCAATCATCTTATCAGTATTCTCTGGAGCGATATGCAGAGGCTCTCTTTCAAGAACTTGGTTGATCTTACTCGCAAATTCAACACCAGACATCGGCTTTTTCAAGCGCCCAAACATAGCAACTGACTGAGGGTGCCCTTCAAGCCCACCTTCTACTTCGATTTCAAGTAAGCGAGCTAATTCAGCGTTGTTGCCTAGCTCTGGATGAATATCTAGAGGAAGGTGATAACCATATAAGTTGATATCATTTTTGATCAGGCTACGAATTCGTTTACCTTTCATGCCACGAATTGGCTCAGGCTCACCTTTCCAAAAATAGCCATGATGAACAAGCAATGCGTCTGCATTAAGCTCAATCGCTTTATCGATTAAGGCTTGAGAGGCGGTTACGCCAGTGATAATACGCTTTACGGCTGGCGTCCCTTCTACCTGTAACCCGTTTGGTGCGTAATCTTTAATTAACTGCGGTGACAGTTTGTCATTAAGAATCTGTTCTAGCTTTAAGTTATTCATTATTACTTCCAATTTCTAGCGCATGTAAACCTAAATAACCTCTCGATGAAATCAGACCGAGAGTGTGCAACCTAGTTGATACAACAACGTTTTGACATCTGGCACCTTGATATCATTTAGGTATTTAAAGTGTATCTCGAACCCTAATATCGATGCTAGCCACCCTACCCTCAAAAGCAAATTTAGTTACAATAACAAAGCTTGTCGCCTCACCATACATTTAGGGATACGGATGAACCAACTGCAACGCTTTTACCAATGGATCGCCACTTCACCTCCTCTTTTCAAGTTACGCCCTCCGTTTGCAACCTTAGAGGATCTTACGGTAACGCCTTTAAAGAACACTGAGCAATACAATGGTAATCCAAGATTGGGCTTTTTATATCAGCACTTATGCACTGCAGTTCTCTCTAGTTCAGAACGATATCAGGTTATCGCGGAAGAGGTTCAGTTAAACGACATCGAAGGTAAGACCATTGGTGCTATAGATTTGGTGTTGCGGAATACAGAATCAAATCAAATAGAACACTGGGAAGTGGCGATTAAGTTTTATCTTCTTTATAACGGCGTTTGGTATGGTCCGAATGCTCACGACCAGCTGCATACAAAACTGAATAGAATGCTTACTCATCAATTGAAAATGAGCGATCGCCCGGAATTTCAAAAAATAATTCCGTTAAACGACGCCCCACAAGAGCATCTATTGATGCAAGGACGACTCTATATTAATCCGTTTACTCCAGAGCCAACTCCTAGCGAGTGCTTGGGTTATGAACTAAATCCAAGTCAGATTAGTGGTTACTGGTGCTACCAGAGCCAATGGGAGTTAATCGGTAAGCCACTTTATCATTTACACAAACCATGCTGGGCGATTGGTATGGACGATTTATCTCGACCCATTGAAAAGCCTTCAGACCGATTTGTACATGCACAAACGGAGGACGGTCAATTCTGGTTTGTGGTACCAGATTCATGGCCCGGAGATAAAGCGGTTCGGGGCACTTAAACATGAAAGGGTTGATGTTTTCACATCAACCCTTTGCTAGATACATTGACCATTGGATGTTTTACAAACCAGCGGCTGCAAACACTTGATTAACGATCTCTTGTGCTTCAGCTTCGATTTGTTTCAGATGTTCTTCACCTTTGAAGCTTTCACAGTAAATCTTGTAGATGTCCTCTGTGCCTGATGGACGAGCAGCGAACCAACCGTTAGCTGTCGTTACTTTAAGGCCGCCAATCGCAGCACCATTGCCTGGTGCATGCGTTAGACGAGCAGTGATAGCATCACCTGCTAGAGTTTCAGCCGCAACCATTTCTGGTGACAACTTCTTCAATACGTCTTTTTGTGGGCCATTTGCTACAGCTTGAATACGGTTGTACTTCGACTCACCGTGCTTCGCCGCTAGCTCTTCATAGTAATCTTGAGGGTTCTTACCCGTTACCGCAGTGATCTCTGCTGCTAGAAGGCATAGCAAGATGCCATCTTTGTCTGTTGACCAAGGCGTGCCATCTTTACGAAGGAAAGACGCACCAGCACTTTCTTCGCCGCCGAAACCAAACTTACCAGTGTACAGACCGTCTACAAACCATTTGAAACCAACAGGCACTTCACATAGCTCACGACCTAGATCCGCAACAACACGGTCAATCAGCGCACTTGAAACTAGTGTTTTACCAACAGCGACGTCTTTACCCCACGCGTCACGATGACGGTACAAGTAGTCAATACAAACGGCTAAGAAGTGGTTCGGGTTCATCAAACCTTTTGGCGTAACGATACCGTGACGGTCGTAGTCAGGATCGTTACCAAATGCTAAATCGTATTCGTCTTTCAGTGCCAATAGACCCGCCATTGCGTAAGGAGAAGAACAGTCCATACGCACAACGCCGTCTTTATCTAGCGACATGAATTGGAAAGAAGGATCGATCGATTCACTTACTAGCGTTAGGTCTAGGTTGTATGCCTGACCAATTTGACGCCAGTAATCGATACCGCTGCCACCCAATGGATCTACACCAATCTTCAGGTTCGCTTTTTGGATTGCTTCCATATCGATAACGTTCACCAGGTCATCAATGTATGGCTTCACCAAGTCCATCTCTACAAACAGATCCGATGCTTTTGCTTCTGCTAGTGGTAGGCGTTTAACACCTTGTAAACCTTCAGCAATCAATTCGTTCGCACGATCTTCGATAGCTTGAGTCAACTCAGCTTCTGCAGGACCACCATGTGTCGGATTGTATTTGATTCCGCCGTCTTGTGGTGGGTTATGTGATGGGGTAATAACGATACCGTCTGCTTTTTCATCGTGTTTGATGTTGTAAGTCAGAATCGCGTGTGAAATACCCGGTGTTGGCGTGTAACCGTTGTCTTGCTGGACAATCACTTTCACACCATTTGCAATCAATACTTCAATCACACTTGAAAAAGCAGGCTCAGATAGCGCATGCGTGTCTTTACCCACAAACAACGGGCCAGTTGTGCCTTGCTCAGCACGAACTTCTGCTACCGCTTGAGCGATCACTAAAATGTGGTTTTCGTTAAAAGTGTGCTTGTCTGCAGTACCGCGGTGGCCAGAAGTACCAAATTGAACTTTGTGTTCTGCGTTTGCCGCGTCTGGTTGAAGTAAGAAGTAGTTAGCAACGAGTGCTGGGATATTGTGAAGATCTTCCTGCTGCGCTTTTTGCCCAGCACGAGGGTGCATAGCCATGTTTGACATCCTTTCTTTCAATACAAATAAAATTAAAAAAGCCTCATAATATCCGCTCACTGCGACGCATTATGAGGCTTCTATCAGGTTTCTTAGATTGAACCTGTTACTTTTTCTATTAAGTCAGGTTGGAACCCCATGTGTGCCATCACTTGTTCAACCATCTGTCTTTTACGACTTGTATTGTTATTCGTGATAACCCAAAACGGTGTGCCAGGAATGGCTTTTGGCTTGGTCGTATTACCGTTTGCTAGCAAGGTTTCTTCATTATCTGCAAAGTACACGCGTTTGCGTCCTTTTACATTCGTAGCCTGGGCGAAACCTTCTGGATTCAATTTATGTAAGGTCGATAATACCAACATAAAGCGATCAATCGCTTTTTTTAGACCGGCAAACTCATCAGAAATAAGCAGCGAACGCATTTCTTTCACTACATCAACAGATTCCGTTTTACCCGCATCTTTACTTACTACAATCCCTTGTGGCTTCTCTACTACAGGCGCGGCTTTAGCTTCCTGCAACTGACCATCAAGGTTTAAAAGGCGTCGCAAAATATCCGAGGCGCTTTCACCGATATGCTTAGTTTGACTAGCTATATAACGGTATAGATCCTCATCAACCTCAATTGTTTTCATTCGCTTTTCACATTCTCAATGTTTAAACTCTGGGGGATTATAACGAGATCCACGCGGATACTCCACGTTAAACCCATCACGAATAAGATAAAATGTCAGCATTACTCAACTATAAGCAGGAAGGCCAAGGCCAAACAGTTGTTTTGATTCACGGATTGTTTGGTAGTTTAAGTAATCTGGGTCTACTCGCCCGCGATCTTATTAAAGATCACACGGTGATCAGTATTGATCTGAGAAATCACGGCCTCTCTTTCCACTCCGAAGTCCATAACTATACCGATATGGCAAACGATGTGGCTCAGCTCCTTCAGCACTTAAACGTTGAGCCATCTATTGTTATTGGTCACTCCATGGGCGGAAAAGTCGCGATGGCTCTTGTGGACATTGCTCCAAATGTAGTCAAGCAGTTAGTCGTTCTCGACATGGCGCCTGTAGCCTACACTACGAACCGTCACGATAATGTTTTTAACGGCTTACATGCTGTTATTAATGAAAAACCAGCAAATCGACAGCAAGCCATGGATATCCTAGCTCAACATATTGAACTCGATGGTGTAAGACAATTTCTCTCTAAATCACTGTACAAAAATGGCGATAAGATGGATTGGCGGTTTAACGTACCGAGCCTTTTTGAGAATTATGACCAAATTATTGGCTGGCAAGAAATCACACCAACAGATATCCCAACTTTATTTATCAAAGGCGGCGACTCTGACTACTTAATGCCAGAACATCAGCCGGCAGTGAAGCGACAATTTAACCATGCTAAAGCACACATTATCGCTGGCACTGGTCACTGGTTACACGCCGAGAAACCGACAGAAGTAATGAGAGTCATTCGAAAATACATTTCGAGTTAACAAATTCGAAAAGCAACACTAGATTATTGAAATAACCCTTCTTGTAGTGCATTAACTTTACCGTTTAACAGTGGTATAGTGCGCCCAAGATTTTTCGGCATGAAGGGCTAAAATGCTTTACGACTATATGGATATGCTCGAGTCTATTGGGCTCGATCTTCTTTTTGCTGCTATCTTTTTTTTCATCGGGATGGCGATAAAAGATGTGCTAAAGCAAGGCAATGTACCTGTTTTTGGTCGTCGTATTGTGTGGTTAGTCCTTTTCCTAGGCTGTGCTGGCTTTATTGCAAAAGGTGTAATTCAGCTAACTTGGGAAGGCTCAGGGTTAGGTTAAACCCTTAGTAGCATCGCCAATAACAAACAATGTAAAGGTATAGACTCTATGGCAAGTGTAGGTATCTTCTTCGGTAGCGACACAGGTAATACTGAAGCCGTTGCAAAGATGATTCAAAAGCAACTAGGTAAACATCTAGTTCACGTTCAAGACATCGCGAAAAGCAGCAAAGAAGACATTGATAACTTCGATCTTCTTCTTCTAGGTATCCCAACTTGGTACTACGGCGAAGCACAATGTGATTGGGATGACTTCTTCCCTGAACTTGAGCAAATCGACTTCTCTACTAAGCTAGTGGCTATCTTTGGCTGTGGCGACCAAGAAGACTACGCAGAATACTTCTGTGACGCGATGGGCACAGTCCGTGATATCGTTGAATCTAAAGGCGGCACAATTCTTGGCCATACCTCGACAGAAGGCTACGAATTTGAAGCGTCTAAAGCACTTGTTGAAGGTGACGAAAGCCAATTCGTAGGTCTATGTATTGATGAAGACCGCCAACCAGAATTGACTGACGAGCGTGTTGAAAGCTGGGTTAAACAGATCTATGAAGAGATGTGTTTAGCTGAGCTAGAAGGCTAATCAAATTGAATGATGCAAAGACCTCCACTTGGAGGTCTTTTTGTATGTATTGTCACACAGCATCGGTAAGTACTTCCTCTTCGCGATACTGAGGTTTCTTTCTTACATAAAGCTTGCGTTGAACCTCTGAAACCACATTCCCCTGTTTATCTTTTACATGAGTAATAAACTCAGGAAAGCACTTTTCTCCATTCCGTGTCATTTGATAAATGTTTTCCAGCATCCCTTCAGTGACCTCAAATTCTGCAAACAAATCACTTTGCCCCGGCTTAATAAAGTTAATGCTTGCCTCTTTATCCCACACATAATATTCCTCTCGTAGAATCCCCATCAGCATCAACGAGTAAATAGGATCAGTTAAAGAGAAAATACTGCCGCCATATTGGGTGCGATTGGCATTTTTATTCCACCAGCGAAGCTTTAAACGTACCTTTACAGTACGGAAGTCTTGAGAAATATGTAAGATTTTAATACCCGCCCCCCAAAAAGGAGGCCAAATATTGAGTGCGAACTTTACAATTCCTGGTTTGTATATCTTCGCTAGTCGCCTATTCATCGCTATCCCTGCCCTCTCCAAGCTTAATGTTACACAATTGTAACTGGTCAGAGCTGTAATATAATGGACCTGTTTCTAATTTACAAAAAGATTCTATTAACCCTTTGAAGTTCGTGGTTTAATGTTCCGAACGCTTATCCTATAATGGTAGGAAGATTGAATTCTGTTAAATCGCTGCAGATGATCCAACGGGAAAGTATATGTCAGATAATAATCAGGCGCTGAAGGATGCGGGTTTAAAAGTAACCCTTCCGAGGCTAAAAATTCTAGAAGTACTTCAGCAGCCAGACTGCCAGCACATCAGTGCTGAAGATTTGTACAAAAAGTTGATTGATCTAGGTGAAGAAATTGGCCTAGCAACTGTTTACCGAGTTCTAAACCAGTTCGACGATGCTGGTATTGTAACTCGTCACCACTTTGAAGGTGGAAAGTCAGTCTTCGAATTATCGACTCAACATCACCACGACCACCTAGTGTGCCTAGACTGTGGTGAGGTAATTGAATTTTCTGACGATCTTATTGAAGAACGTCAAAAAGAGATTGCAGCTAAGTACAATGTCACACTAACAAACCACAGCTTATACTTGTACGGCAAGTGTAGCGATGGTGGTTGTAAAGACAATCCAGATGCACACAAACCGAAAAAATAAGGGTTTGTTAATTTAAAAAGTAAACGTCAGCACATGCTGGCGTTTTTTGTTTCTAGAAGTCAGTACCTTAGACGTCAGTACTTTGGTTACAGAACAAAAGCTACTAAACACCCAGCTTTTTTCTCCACAGTTTTGCACATCTATATAGCACTCTGTGGGATTAGGTATAAAAAATGCCAGCGTTTGCTGGCATTTTTTCATCGTTCTCAGCATTAATTGAGATTATTGATTCTCAATTTTTGCCCAGGTATCACGTAGACCAACCGTGCGATTGAATACTAGATTATCTGCTGAAGAGTCTTTCGAGTCTGCACAGAAGTAACCCATACGTTCAAACTGGTAACCTTTTTCTGCTTCTGCAGAAGCTAGGCTAGGCTCGACGAAGCCATTGATCACAACTAATGATTCAGGGTTGATAGTAGAAGCAAAATCTTCCGCTGCGCCTGGGTTTGGCACCGTAAATAAACGATCGTACAGACGAATTTCCGCTGGAAGAGCTTTATCAGCTGACACCCAATGAATAACGCCTTTCACTTTACGACCATCTGCTGGGTTTTTACCTAGCGTATCTGCATCGTAAGAACAGAAGATCGTTGTGATGTTGCCTTCGGCATCTTTTTCAACGCGCTCAGCTTTGATCACGTAAGCACCACGTAAACGAACTTCTTTACCTAGCACTAAACGCTTGTACTTTTTGTTCGCTTCTTCACGGAAGTCTTCACGCTCAATCCACAATTCACGCGTGAATGGCACTTCACGCACGCCCATTTCAGGTTTATTTGGGTGGTTGGCAACTGTCAAGTTTTCTACTGCGCCTGCTTCAAAGTTTTCGATAACAACTTTAACAGGATCCAGTACAGCCATTGCACGCGGAGCGTTCTCGTTTAGGTCATCACGAATACAAGATTCTAATGAACTAAACTCGATCATATTTTCTTGCTTCGTTACACCAATACGCTTACAAAACTCACGAATAGATGCAGGTGTGAAGCCACGACGACGCAGACCTGAGACAGTCGGCATACGTGGATCATCCCAACCATTAACCAGTTTTTCAGTAACTAGCTGGTTAAGCTTACGCTTAGACATCACTGTGTATTCAAGGTTTAAACGACTGAACTCGTATTGATGTGGACGGCTTTCGATCGTGATGTTGTCTAGAACCCAATCGTACAGACGACGGTTATCCATGAATTCAAGCGTACAAATAGAGTGCGTAATGCCTTCTAATGCATCAGAAATACAGTGCGTAAAGTCGTACATTGGGTAAATGCACCACTTATCACCAGTTTGGTGGTGCGTAGCAAAACGCACACGGTATAAAACTGGATCGCGCATGACCATGAATGAAGAACCCATGTCGATTTTAGCACGAAGACACGCTTTACCTTCTTCAAATTCACCAGCGCGCATTTTTTCAAACAACGCCAAGTTCTCTTCAACAGAACGGTCACGGTATGGACTTGGTTTACCTGGCGCCTTTAGTGTGCCGCGGTATTCACGAATTTGCTCTGGACTTAGCTCATCTACGTACGCTAAGCCTTTGTTAATCAATTCAATTGCATATTCGTAAAGCTTATCGAAGTAGTTTGATGAGTAACATACTTCACCACTCCACTCAAAGCCCAACCAGTTTACATCTTTCTTGATAGACTCAACGTATTCGATGTCTTCTTTTTCAGGGTTTGTATCGTCGAAACGCAGATTACATTGACCCTGGTAGTCCTGAGCAATACCGAAGTTCAAACAGATAGACTTAGCATGACCGATATGCAGGTAGCCATTTGGCTCCGGCGGGAATCGAGTATGCACGCTAGTGTGTTTACCATCCGCTAGATCTTTATCAATGATCTGGCGAATAAAGTTTGATGGACGAGCATCAGCTTCACTCATCTATAGCACCTCAAAAATATTAGTATTGTCAGAGAAAACGGAACCCTGTATCCAAGTATGGTTTCACAGAGTACATTGTTCCTAATGATCCACAATTCTAAGCAATTAGACAACAAGAACTCGCTCTAAAACGACAATATTTATTGAGTTGGCGTGAAAGCAAAGCAGATTCAAAGGGCCTAAACGAAAAAAGGCCTCCTGCGGAGGCCTTTTGCGATGTTGTAGTATCAATTGTTTGCAATACCAATAACAAACAATCGCACCACTATTAAACAGTTAAGCTGGTAACTGAACACCACTTAAGTCTTCATCTTTAGATACATTCTTCATCTCACCAGCAACAATCTCTGCTAGTGGACCAAGGATAACTTGTAGGTTGTTTGTACCTAGCTTCACAACTCCCATAGCTCCAAGATCTTTCAGAGTTTTCTCATTGATAACGCTCATATCTTTCACAGAAAGGCGCAAACGAGTAATACAGGCATCGATAGAACTTAGGTTGTCATGACCGCCAAGTGCTTTCAAGTACTGACGAGCAAGCTCTGAAGAATTGCTTGATCCAGCCACGTTAGATGAAGCTTCTTCATCATCTTCACGTCCCGGTGTTTTAAGGCCAAACTTAACAATCACGGTACGGAACACGAAGTAGTAAACCGCAAAGAAACCAAGACCTTGTACAATGAGCATGTACCAGTTTACCGCTAGCGGGTTACGAGTCGACAATACTAAGTCGACTAAACCAGCAGAGAAACCGAAACCTGCAATCCACTGCATTGATGCCGCGATATAAACTGATAGACCAGTCAGCGCTGCGTGAAGAACGTACAGTCCTGGAGCAAGGAACATGAATGCAAATTCAAGTGGTTCTGTTACACCTGTAAAGAATGAAGCAAACGCAGCCGCAATCATGATAGATGCCACTTTCTCTTTATTCTTTGATTTCGCAGTATGGTACATCGCTAGAGCAGCGCCTGGTAAACCAAACATCATGATTGGGAAGAAGCCCGCTTGGTACATCCCCGTAACACCTACCGTTGCCGTGCCTTCAGCTAATGATTTCGCACCGCCAAGGAAGTTTGGAATGTCATTAATACCAGCAACATCAAACCAGAACACTGAGTTTAGTGCATGGTGCAGACCAACAGGAATTAGAAGACGGTTGAAGAATGCATAAACACCTGCACCTGCTTCACCCATACCTTGAATGCTTTCGCCAAAACTGACCAGACCGCCGTAAACTGATGGCCAAACGTACATCAGGATGAACGCAATAACGATACCAGCAAAAGACGTTAGGATAGGTACAAGACGCTTACCAGAGAAAAACGCCAGTGCTTTGTGCAGCTCTACGTGAGAAAAACGGTTGTACAACTCAGCAGAAACAATACCAACCAAGATACCTACGAACTGGTTATTGATTTTACCAAATGCAGCAGGTACTTCACTTGGGTCAATGCCTTGAATTTGTGATACTGCACCAGGGGCCAAAAGCGTTGTGACAACTAAGAAGCCCACGAAGCCTGAAAGTGCAGCGGCGCCATCTTTGTCTTTAGACATTCCGTAAGCAACACCAACAGCGAACAATACTGACATGTTGTCAATGATCGCTGCACCAGCTTTAATAAGAAATGCAGCAAGTGCACTGTTTGCGCCCCAGCCATTTGGGTCGATCCAGTAGCCAATACCCATGAGTATTGCTGCTGCAGGAAGTGTGGCAACCGGCACCATAAGCGCCTTACCCACCTTCTGGAAGTATCCGAGAATGTTCACCTTAAGTTCCCCCTATAGGATTAGATGTTATGTTGAATGACTTATTTCAGCCGTCCAATTTAGTCATCCTAAGTTTATGATATTAATTTTACTCCGCAAATTAAAAGCTCACCGTTTGTGATCATAATCACCACAATTTGCCCTTTCGGAAGGTTTTTGCTAGCGAGATCATAAAACTTATTTTATTATACGAAAAAATGGCGTTTTAAAGATAATATTCTCGCACTTTATGCAAGGCAGAATCAGTGTTATTTTGGTATCTAGGCGGGTAAATCACTGTAACTTTGCTCTGAAAAAGAATCATAAAAAACCATACAATTATTACTTTTCAGTTAGTTACTATGACAATAACATCGATAAAACGCGACTTGCTGTATGTGACTCGTTATCTAATTCAGTGATACAAACTAAGTACCCATATGACTGAAGCAGTCTCTACTTAGATAACGATATAGAAATTGAATTCTCATCTATAAGGACTAGCTGACTATGTACGCGCTAAGTAACTGTAAAATTTATACCGGTAGTGATGTTCTTACCGATCATGCGGTCATCATCGAAAACGATCTTATTCAATCTATTGTGCCGGTTTCTGAGCTACCTCAAAGCATCGAACTAAAAGACCTTGCAGGCGCTAATCTAAGTCCAGGCTTTATCGATCTGCAGTTGAACGGTTGTGGCGGTGTAATGCTAAACGATGCAATTACCCCTGAAACCATGCAAATCATGCACCAGGCAAACCTCAAATCTGGCTGTACTAGCTTCCTGCCAACACTCATTACGTCATCTGATGAAGATATGCGAACTGCAATTGCCGCAGCTCGTGAGTACCACAACAAGTATCAAAATCAATCGCTTGGTTTACACCTCGAAGGTCCTTACCTTAACGTCGCGAAAAAAGGCATCCATAACGTAGATTTTATTCGCCCATCAGACGAAAGCATGATCGACCTTATCTGCACAAACGCCGATATCGTAGCGAAAGTAACACTAGCACCTGAGCATAACGACCCAGAGCATATTGCGCGATTAAAGGCTGCTGGCATCGTAGTTTCAATTGGCCACACAAATGCAACCTACGCCGAAGCACGTAAAAGCTTTGAAGCAGGCATTACTTTTGCTACACACCTCTTTAATGCAATGACACCAATGGTTGGTCGTGAACCAGGAGTTGTTGGTGCAATTTACGATACTCCTGACGTATATGCTGGCATTATTGCTGATGGTTTTCACGTCGACTACGCAAACATCCGAATTGCTCATAAAATCAAAGGTGAAAAGCTTGTTTTGGTGACGGATGCCACAGCTCCAGCAGGTGCTAACATTGATCACTTTATTTTTGTCGGTAAGAAAGTATATTACCGAGATGGTAAGTGTGTTGATGAAAATGGCACGCTAGGCGGCTCAGCTTTGACAATGATTGAAGCAGTTCAGAATTCAGTTGAGCACGCGGGGATCGCTTTAGACGAAGCTCTACGAATGGCCACGTTATACCCAGCAACAGCAATTGGTGTTGAGGATCGCCTTGGCCGAGTTCGAAAAGGGATGGTTGCAAACCTGACTATTTTCGATCGTGACTTTAAAGTAAAAGCGACGGTTGTTAACGGACAATACGAGCAAAATTAAGCATGAATGGCGGACAGATTGGTAATGTAGATTTAGTAAAACAGCTTAACAGCGCTGCGGTATATAGGCTGATTGATCAGCAAGGTCCTATCTCCCGTATTCAAGTCGCGGACGTGAGTCAGCTCGCGCCTGCTAGTGTTACCAAAATAACCCGCCAACTTTTAGAGCGCGGCCTTATTAAGGAGGTCGCCCAACAAGCTTCAACTGGTGGTCGTCGTGCGATCTCTTTGACTACTGAAGTCAAACCTTTTCATTCGATTGCCGTTCGCTTAGGTCGAGATTACGTACAGTTCAGTTTATACGATTTAGGTGGTACCGCGCTGGCAGAAGATCAGCATGAACTGCACTACACTAACCAAGCAGACTTAATCGCAGGACTTATCGATTTATTAAAAGATTTCGTAAGCCGTTGCGAAGACAAAATTGATCAACTCATCGCTATCGGCATCACTTTACCGGGCCTTGTTAACCCAACAACTGGCGTGGTCGAATACATGCCTAATACCGATATCGATAATCTTGCTCTCGGTGAAATTGTTGGAGAGAAGTTTAATACAGCATGCTTTGTTGGCAACGACGTACGTGGCATGGCGTTGGCTGAGCACTACTTTGGAGCAAGCCAAGACTGCCAGGATTCTATTTTGGTTAGCGTCCACCGCGGTACTGGCGCAGGTATTATCGTTAACGGCCAGGTTTTTCTTGGTTTTAACCGCAACGTCGGTGAAATTGGTCATATCCAAATTGACCCGCTTGGTGAGCAATGCCAATGTGGAAACTTTGGCTGTTTAGAAACCGTAGCTGCAAACCCAGCGATTATTCAACGAGTGAAGCAACTGATTACTCAAGGATACGAATCAAGCTTAACCGACCTTGAAAACATCACAATTGAAGCGGTATGTCAGCACGCAATGAATGGTGATGAACTTGCGAAACAGAGTTTAGTGCGAGTGGGCAACCAGCTAGGTAAAGCGATTGCGATTACGGTTAACTTATTTAATCCACAGAAAATTGTAATTGCTGGCGATATTACTGCAGCACAAGATATTCTTTTCCCTGCAATTCAACGCAACGTAGAGAATCAATCTCTTAAAACTTTCCATAACGACCTCCCTATCGTGGCTTCTCACATTGATAAGCAGCCAACGATGGGCGCATTTGCGATGATTAAACGCGCTATGCTGAACGGAGTTTTGTTACAAAAGTTACTGGAAGACTAAGTTTATACAACCAATTGAGTTACAATCTCGGGCTGTGTTTTCACAGCCCGTTTTTGTATATCAGGAATACAGCTTAACAGTATGGAAATTATTCTAATTACAGCCGCTTTTTTAGCTGGTTTTATTGCGCTTAAATGCAGCCTCCCTCCCCTCGTTGGTTTTCTACTAGCTGGATTTGGCTTGCATGCATTTGGTTACCAAAGCAATGACGTTATCGTCACTCTCGCAGATCTTGGTGTTACTCTTCTTCTGTTTACTATTGGACTCAAACTCGATGTAAAAACCCTGCTGTCCAAAGAAATATGGGGAGGGGCAACCGCCCACAACATACTCTCTACCGCTTTTTTTGCCCTAGCGTTATCCGGCTTAAAACTACTGGGCTTGACTTCGCTAGCCAGTATGGACGGCAGCCAAATCCTGCTTTTAGCTTTTGCACTATCGTTCTCTAGTACCGTTTTTGCCGTAAAAGCATTGCAAGAAAAAGGCGAAATGAACGCGACCTACGGCACACTCGCGATCGGTATTTTGGTTATGCAAGATATTTTTGCCGTAGTATTCCTGACTGCTTCAACCGGAAAAGTCCCAGAATGGTATGCCATCGGTTTGTTCGCACTGCCTTTCCTTCGTCCCCTATTTTATAAGCTGCTCGATAAAGTTGGCCACGGCGAAATGCTGGTGCTATTCGGTATTTTCTTCGCGCTTGTTGTCGGTGCTGGGCTATTCGAGTTGGTCGGGATGAAACCAGACTTGGGCGCGCTAATTTTAGGCATGCTACTCGCAGGTCACCCAAAAGCCTCAGAACTATCCAAGTCATTATTCAATATGAAGGAGCTCTTTTTAGTCTGCTTCTTTTTAAACATTGGTTTATCCGCCTCATTGAGCGTGAATGGCGTCGTTCTCGCCCTGCTATTTATCTTACTGCTACCAATCAAAGGACTCTTGTACTTCGTCACTATTAATCATTTTAAGTTTCGAGTACGTACCTCTTTGCTCGCCTCTATATCACTATTTAACTACAGTGAGTTTGGTCTTATTGTTGCAGGGTTGGCCTATAAAATGGGCTGGATGCCAAGTGATATGCTTGCTGCGATTGCGGTTGCGGTGTCGGTATCCTTTGTAATTTCCGCGCCACTTAACCGCCTTAGCCATAAAATTTATCAACATTCAGGTAAGTGGCTGCAAGAGACAGCGGTAGAAAAGCTCAATCAACGCGACCAACTCATCAACCCAGGTCATGCCCAAGTATTGATCTTAGGTATGGGGCGTATTGGAACGGGCGCTTATGATGAGCTACGCTCACGCTATGGCAAAATTTCATTGGGTATAGAAATTCGTGAAGACGCTGCACATCATCATCGTTCAGAAGGAAGAAATGTGATTTCTGGTGATGCCACCGACCCGGATTTCTGGGAGCGAATTTTAGATACAGGTCATGTAAAACTGGTTCTGCTTGCAATGCCACATCATCAAGGTAACCAAACAGCACTTGAGCAGCTTAAACGCAGAAAATATAAGGGGCAAATTGCCGCTATCGCCGAATACCCAGATCAATTGGAAGGCTTACTTGAAAATGGCGTTGACGCAGCATTCAATATTTATAGTGAAGCTGGTAGCGGTTTTGCTCGACACGTCTGTAAACAACTTCAACCTAAATTCACACCAATTAAATAAGCAACAGCACTGATATTTTTCGGAAGGCTTTCTATTGATAGAAAGCCTTTTTTGTATAGTTTTTATACCAAACCTTGATCTCATTCACCAAAACAACGGTTGAGTTAAATATTCTCCATACAACAAGGCCTTTTATCATTTTTTTAATCACAAAACGTTGCTTTTTTTATTAGTAATGGCAAATTTAAACCATACCGATTAGAAATTGTTTAGTTTAGTAAGGATGTAGTATGTGTTCAGTATTTGGCATTTTAGACATTAAAAGCGATGCAGCCGCATTGCGCCCTATCGCATTAGAGATGTCGAAAAAACTTCGTCACCGTGGCCCAGACTGGTCTGGGATTTACTCTTCAGAGCGTGCTATTTTAGCGCACGAGCGCTTGGCGATTGTTGGTCTAAATAGTGGTGCACAGCCGCTATACAGCCCTGATAAGAAGCTCATCCTTGCCGTCAATGGTGAAATCTACAACCATAAAGAAATTCGTGCTCGTTACGAAGGAAAGTACGAATTTCAAACCGATTCAGACTGTGAAGTCATTCTTGCACTTTACCAAGATATGGGTGCAGATCTCCTTGAAGAACTAAACGGTATTTTCGCTTTTGTGCTCTACGACGAAGAAAAAGATGAGTATTTAGTCGGACGTGACCATATTGGTATTATCCCTCTTTATCAAGGTCACGATGAGCATGGTAACTACTATGTGGCATCAGAGATGAAGGCTCTTGTTCCAGTATGTAAAACAGTAAGTGAATTCCCTCCTGGTAGCTATTACAGCTCTAAAGATACTGAGCCAACACGTTACTATGTTCGTGACTGGAACGAGTACGCAGCAGTACAAGGTAACAGCACTAGCAAAGAAGAATTGACTGAAGCGCTAGAAGCGGCTGTTAAACGCCAACTAATGACTGACGTGCCTTACGGTGTACTTCTTTCGGGCGGTCTAGATTCTTCTATTACATCTGCGGTAGCAAAACGCTTTGCAGCGATGCGTATTGAAGATGATGAAAAGTCTGAAGCTTGGTGGCCTCAACTGCACTCTTTTGCTGTTGGCCTAGAAGGCGCGCCTGACCTGAAAGCCGCTCGCGAAGTTGCCGACCAAATTGGTACCGTTCACCACGAAATGACGTACACGATTCAAGAAGGTTTGGACGCGATTCGTGACGTGATTTACCACATTGAAACGTATGACGTGACGACTATCCGCGCATCAACACCTATGTTCTTAATGGGTCGTAAGATCAAAGCGATGGGTATCAAGATGGTATTGTCTGGTGAGGGCGCTGACGAAATCTTTGGTGGCTACCTTTACTTCCACAAAGCGCCAAACGCGAAAGAGTTCCACGAGGAGACTGTGCGTAAACTGCTTGCTCTGAACATGTTCGACTGTGCTCGTGCTAACAAGTCGCTGGCAGCATGGGGAGTTGAAGGACGCGTACCTTTCCTAGATAAAGAGTTCATAGATGTAGCAATGCGCTTGAACCCAGCAGACAAGATGTGTGGCAACGGTAAAATGGAGAAACACATCCTTCGTGAGTGCTTCGAGCACTACCTGCCAGAATCGATCGCATGGCGTCAAAAAGAGCAATTCTCTGATGGCGTTGGCTACAGCTGGATCGATACGCTGAAAGAAGTAGCGGAACAGAAAGTGACAGACCAGCAGATGGAAACAGCTCAATATCGATTCCCATACAACACGCCAACGACAAAAGAAGGCTACGTGTACCGTGAAATCTTTGAAGAGTTATTCCCACTTCCATCAGCAGCAGAGTGTGTACCAGGAGGCCCTTCAGTAGCGTGTTCTTCAGCGAAGGCGATTGAATGGGATGAATCGTTCCAAAACTGTGTTGACCCATCAGGTCGTGCAGTACAGACCGTTCACAACGATTCATACTAATTCTCTACGATACAGATAAGGGTTGGTTCGTCCAACCCTTTTAAAACAGACAAAAAATTAGATACGATCAATTAGATACGATCAAAAAGAGGTGCTTTTGCACCTCTTTTTATGTTTGATGGAATTAGGCTATTTTAAATCTAAATCACTATTGTCTATGCTGACAGGCACACGCTTGGTGATCATCTGAACTAGCATAATTGAGCGTTTCTCACCATCTTGTTCTTGGAAGATGGCATCTATGCCCGCAAATTGACCGCTTTTAACTCTAATTTGATCGCCTGGTTTTGGCATGCATTCAGAAACGGTATTGTCATTACAACACTTTTCTAGCTGCATCAATTCGAAGACCAAGTCACCTTGAACTTCTTTCGGTTGAGCACCAAAACGCACAAAGTCAACAACACCTCGAGTAGAGCGGACTGAGGTGAAGTTTGGCCCTTGCTCATAATCAAAGTAAGCGAATACGTAACAAGGAAACAGCGGTTCCTCGACTTTTTGTCTTTTCCCGCGCAAAATCTTCTCAACTTCTACAGTTGGATAAAAGCACTCTACACCTTGATTTTCAAGGTGTTGTTTCGCCCTAACCTGCTCCCCACGTTTACAATAAAGTAGATACCAACGTTTCATCTTTTTACTAGCCAATTCTATTTTGTTTTTATCCTAGCATTAAGCCAAAGTTGAGTCATTGATATTCAGTTTATCTATAAAAGTATGATTATACATCGCTCGCATTAACGACATTTTTCAGTAACTTACGATAAAGAAGTCCATAGGCAAAAATGGAAATTAAGTTTGTAACACAACCAATACACCATCATATAATCTGCAAATCCAATCAAAAACAGCCACTTAACAAACAAAAATAGTTGAATGGCAAAATTTTATTATTTGTCACTCGTTGAATTGCATTGTATACGTAGAAGTCGTTAAAAAATGTAATAACTATTATTAGAAGAGCTTATGTCAAACCAACATCAATATTTTGGTCATCCACGTGGCCTGTTCTTATTGTTCGGTACAGAACTGTGGGAACGCTTTTCTTACTACGCAATGCGTGCCATTCTCGTGCTTTACCTTACTGATACAACAATGAATGGCGGCCTTGGCTGGTCAACCAAAGACGCATTAGACCTATACGGCATATACACAGGGCTTGTGTATATCACGCCTCTTATCGGTGGTTACCTAGCAGATAACTATTTAGGTCAACGTCGCTCAATTTTGCTTGGTGGCGCGTTAATGGCCATCGGCCAGTTTACTCTTGCACTTCCTGCTGATGCTTTAGGTATTGGTTCGCTACACAGTTTCTATTTAGGTCTTGGCCTACTTATCACTGGTAACGGTCTCTTTAAGCCAAATATCTCAACCATGGTTGGCGACCTTTATCAAGAAGGTGACAACCGTCGTGACGGCGCATTCACTATCTTTTATATGGGTATCAACTTAGGTGCATTACTTGCCGGCGTCGTTTCTGGCTCTGTGACAACCTCTTACGGTTGGAAAGCTGGCTTTGTTGCCGCTGGTGTGGGTATGCTGGTTAGCCTAGTGATGCAAATGGTACTGGCTCAATCATGGCTTGGTGATATTGGTCGCGAACCAGCGGCGAAACGAGATCTAAACAACAAAAACGCCACCACGAAGCAGCCACTCACCAAAGAAGAAGTGAATCGACTAAAAGTAATTCTGGTCATGAGCTTATTCACTATTGTCTTCTGGGCAGGCTTTGAACAAGCTGGTGGTCTGATGAACATCTACACTCAACAATATACTGATCGCATGATTGGTGGTTTCGAAGTTCCTGCTGCGTGGTTCCAATCACTAAACCCATTTTTCATTATTACTCTAGCGCCAGTTCTGGCTGTCCTTTGGGTAAAATTGGGTAAACGTGAACCTACTTCGCCAGTGAAATTTGCGATGGCACTATTTTTCTTGGCGATTGGTTTCCTTTGTATGGTTGGCGCAGTGCTAGAACAAGGTGGAGATACAACAGTAAAAACATCGATGTTATGGTTGGTCGGCGCTTTCTTCTTCCACACATTAGGCGAGCTGTGTTTATCACCAATTG
This sequence comes from Vibrio sp. 947, assembly GCF_033339115.1. Taxonomy (NCBI): domain Bacteria; kingdom Pseudomonadati; phylum Pseudomonadota; class Gammaproteobacteria; order Vibrionales; family Vibrionaceae; genus Vibrio; species Vibrio sp. 947. Next base: position 122,675 of record NZ_JAWOTX010000012.1, read on the forward strand.
GTCTTTCATTGGTGACTAAATTAGCACCGCTTCGCTTAGCTTCACTTATGATGGGTGCATGGTTTGGCTGTAATGCGATTGCTAACTATGTTGCGGGCTATGTGGGCTCTCACGTAGGCGAGTTAGGCGCTATGGCTATCTTTAGTGGTATTGCGGTCAGCGCAACCGTAAGTGGCGTAATTTTGCTCCTATTCTCTAATACACTCGTTCGCTGGATGCATGGTGCTGAAAATACGCACAGCACGGCAGAGCAAGTAGAAGAGCAGCAAGTACAAGTTGCTTGATCGCTCAACTAAACGTAGAAAGGGTCGCTATTGCGACCCTTTTTTGTATCTAAAGTTTAGATTGAACTAACTCAACCATCATCTCGATATGAAGTTCACTATCGTTCAAACAAGGGATGTAGGTAAAGTTTTCGCCACCAGCTTCAAGGAAAATCTCTTTACACTCTTCCGAGATCTCTTCCAACGTCTCTAAACAATCTGACGAAAATGCAGGGGTCACAACATTAATATTTTTCACACCCTTTGCAGGAAGTGCCTCTAGGGTCTTATCGGTATAAGGTTGAAGCCACTCTTCTCTCCCAAATCGGGACTGATACGTCATGCCAATTTGTTGTTCGCTTAAACCTAACGCTTCCCCAAGCAAGCGAGTCGTCTCTTCACAATGCTGTGGGTAAACATCACCATTGTCAGCATAGCGTTTTGGAATACCATGATAAGAACACAGCAGGTAATCTCCTTGACCATTCTTTTGCCAATGTTCACGAACTGAGTGCGCTAACGCTTCAATATATTTTGGGTGATTGTAATAATCACGAATAAAGATAAAGCCTGGCATCACAGGCAGGTTCTTAAATGCTTTAGTGATTCCGTCAGAAACCGCTGCCGTTGTTGTGCCCGAGTATTGCGGATACAAAGGTAAAACAATGACTTCATCAACGCCTTGCGCCAATAGGGCTTCAAAGCCTGATTGCAAACTTGGGTTACCATACGTCATACCAAGCTCTACAGGTATATCAAGCTTTTGTGCCAACTTTTCCGTTTGGCGTTTAGAGTACACCATCAACGGCGAGCCCTCTTCCATCCATACTGATTGATAGAGTTTGGCAACTTTAGGAGCTCGGATAGGAAGGATAACGCCGTGCAATAGTGGACACCAAAGCCATCGAGTCATGTCTACCACTCGGTGATCATGAAGAAACTGACTTAAAAAGCGCTTTACGGCAGGAGCGGTTGGTGCGTCAGGAGTTCCCAGGTTAACTAGGAGTACACCCTGTTTATTATTCTCTTTCATAACATCCTATTCATGGTAAACGGCTTGGTTCATATATTTAAGTAACCTCGAAGTAACGAATAGCCGAGCTGAAGTTAATTAGATATATGTTTACGAGTAAACTAAAAAAAGCGACCACTTGGGCCGCTTTCAATATATCAAAATATTAAATTTTTGACTTCAGCAAATTAAGATAGTGCTTTCTCGATATCCGCACTAACTTCAGCTACTTGCTTAGTACCATCAAACTTAAGGTACTTAGTCTTTCCTGCTTCAGCTTCTTTGCCGTAGTAGTTGATTAGCGGTGCAGTTTGCTCGTGGTAAACACCTAGACGAGCACGTACTGTTTCTTCTTTGTCGTCATCACGAACAACAAGATCTTCACCAGTTACATCATCTTTACCTTCCACTTTAGGCGGGTTGTAAACCACGTGGTAAGTACGACCAGAAGGAAGGTGAGCACGACGACCAGCCATACGCTCAACAATCACATCGTCTGCAACGTCAAATTCGATAACGTAGTCTACGTCTACGCCCATTTCTTTTAGGCCGTCAGCTTGAGGGATAGTACGTGGGAAACCATCTAGTAGGAAACCGTTTGCACAGTCTTCTTGAGCGATGCGCTCTTTGATAAGACCAAGGATGATTTCATCAGAAACTAGCTGACCAGCGTCAATAACAGCTTTAGCTTGTTTACCAAGCTCTGTACCTGCTTTGATAGCAGCACGAAGCATATCACCAGTAGAGATTTGTGGAATACCGTATTTTTCCATGATGAAGTTTGCTTGTGTGCCTTTACCTGCACCTGGAGCACCTAGAAGAATGATGCGCATGATTTATCCTCTTTAATATTTAAGATTTATACCGAAGCTCACAATAGCTGACCTCTTAGACATCAAACCTGAGAAGCACCTGCAACGATAAGTTTCGGTATAACGTATATAGGCGAGCAAAAATACACGCCTTATTACTCACATTCAAGTCGCAGATTCTATCACAGGTTCTCTGAGCAAAGAGTGTATTAAGACTAAAGAATGTTAACAGTACCCTCTTTCACGCCCTATTGATTATTAACTCAGCACTTGAGATGCAAAATTTTGCGACAACAAACAAAAAGCTCGCGAAATGCGAGCTTTTTGATTTGCAGAGGTTATTACACCTTAGTCAAAAGTTGATTAACGGCTCCTAAGAACTCTGTTGGATCTTCAATAGAGCCTCGCTCCGCTAGCATTGCCTGACCAAGCAGAACTTCAACCCAGCGACCAAACGCTTCTTCATCGGCTTCGTCAGCCATACGCTTAACCAATTCGTGCTCAGGGTTTAGCTCAAAGATGTATTTCACTTCCGGCACAGCTTGACCAGCTGCCGCAAGAAGCTTCGCCATTTGAGTGCCCATTTCGTAATCGTCCGTTACCACAACAGCAGGCGTGGATGCGAGTTTGAAGGTCGTACGAACTTCTTTCACACGATCGCCTAGGTAAGACTTCGTGCGCTCTACAACCGACTTAAACTCTTCTTCGGTTTCTTTTTGCTTCTCTTTTTCTGCTTCATCTTCAAACTGACTTAGATCAAGCCCAGCCTTAGTAATTGACTGGAACTGTTTACCATCAAACTCAGTTAAGTAGTTCATCAGCCACTCATCAATGCGGTCGTACATCAAGATAACTTCAATGCCTTTCGCTTTGAACTGTTCTAAGTGAGGGCTGTTTTTCGCAGCTGCATAGCTGTCTGCCGTCAAGTAGTAGATCTTATCTTGACCTTCTTTCATGCGCTCAACGTAAGACGCCAAGCCCACAGTTTGCTCAGAAGAATCCACTTCAGTTGAAGCAAAGCGCAATAAACCTGCAACTTTCTCTTTGTTTGCAAAGTCCTCCGCAGGGCCCTCTTTCATCACAAGACCAAACTCTTTCCAGAATGATTGGTATTTCTCTTCGTCATTCTTGGCCATACGCTCGAGCATCGTTAGCACGCGCTTAGTACAAGCATTACGTAGAGATTGAGTCACTTTATTGTCTTGTAAGATCTCACGCGATACGTTTAGCGGTAAATCGTTTGAGTCTATTAAACCACGTACGAAGCGTAAGTATGACGGCATAAATTGCTCTGCATCGTCCATAATGAATACGCGCTGTACGTACAGTTTCAAGCCTGATTTGTGGTCGCGGTTCATCATATCCCAAGGTGCTTTCGATGGGATGTATAGTAAGCTCGTGTAGTCGTTTTTACCTTCTACACGGTTATGACTCCAGACCAAGGGATCGGCAAAGTCATGTGATACGTGCTTGTAGAACTCTTGATACTCTTCTTCTGAAATATCAGATTTGTTACGCGTCCACAGTGCTTGGGCTTTGTTGATTTGCTCCCACTTCTTCTCATCTGTTTCCTTGCCTTCGTCATCACGAACGACAGTTTGGATTGAAACAGGAATGCCGATGTGATCAGAGTACTTACTGATAACGTCACGTAGACGCCACTCATTCAAAAACTCTTTACCCTCTTCACGCATATGAAGAATGATGTCGGTACCACGTGACTCTTTGGTAATGTTTTCGATGGTGTACTCACCTTCACCCGCTGAGTGCCATTGTACCGCTTCATCAGCGGCTAGACCCGCAGCGCGAGTGCGCACGGTAACGGCGTCAGCAACGATAAATGCCGAGTAGAAACCAACACCAAACTGACCAATAAGCTGAGAGTCTTTGCTCTGCTCTTCAGATAGCTTTGAGAAAAACTCAGCTGTACCAGATTTTGCGATTGTTCCTAAGTGCTCAATCACATCATCACGGCTCATACCGATACCGTTATCAGAAATGGTTAAGGTATTTGCGCTTTCATCAAACGACAGTTTCACGCAAAGGTCTGCATTACCTTCGTATAGATCTGGGTTAGATAACGCCTGAAAGCGCAGTTTGTCTGATGCATCTGATGCGTTAGAGATCAGCTCGCGCAAAAAGATCTCTTTATTTGAATAAAGAGAATGGATCATTAAATGCAGTAGTTGTTTTACTTCTGATTGAAAACCACGAGTTTCTTTATTTTGAGATACGGTTTCGCTCATGTGTGCTCCATAACATCTAAACTAATTGGCTTTTTATAGGGACAAGTTTGTGACTTTCCCCTTGAAATCACCTTACCGAGATGTCATTTAACATGTGGCTGACAAATGTAAATTCAAGGTCAATATTGCTAAAAACGGTGTTTTTTTAGAAAATTTTAATTATCCTACCCGTCTAAAAGCATCTAAAATGTCGTGCGCACTCCAAGCGCCCCGGTAATTTTGTGACATAAATCACTATAATTACAACATCATCCATCTAAGAAGAACTAAATGACTAACATTGGCACCAAATTTCTACTTGCTCAAAGGTTCACCTTTGATCCAAATAGTAATTCGCTCGCTGACCAACAAAACGGCAACGACGTTGTACGATTAGGAAGCAACGAAAGCCGTATACTTCTGATGTTGGCAGAGAGACCAAACGAAGTTTTAACCCGTAACGAGCTTCACGAGTTTGTTTGGCGTGAGCAAGGTTTTGAGGTGGATGACTCAAGCCTGACTCAAGCGATTTCTACTCTGCGTAAGATGTTGAAGGATTCAACAAAATCTCCAGAGTTTGTTAAAACGGTACCTAAACGTGGCTACCAACTCATTTGTTCAGTGGAACGCTTGAGCCCATTTTCTACTGACTCTAACACTGACGTTGAAGAAACCGCTTCTGAACACGAAGCGCCAGCAGTGGAGTTAGAAGCGAGCGATACACCACCAACAGAGATAGTGACCGATACTACTGCTGATATTGAGCCTCAAGTAGAGCCGACTAAAACTCAGCCGAAGCCAGCATCTAACACGATTAACTGGCTACCGCGTGTCATTATCTTTTTGTCTCTGCTGCTTCCTGTTTGCGTATTGTTATTCACGAACCCTGCGGAATCCCAATTCCGTCAGATTGGTGAGTATCAAAGTGTACCGGTGATGACACCTGTAAATCACCCTCAAATCAACAACTGGTTGCCTTCAATAGAGCAATGCATTGAGCGCTACGTGAAGCACCATGCAGAAGACTCGTTGCCAGTGGAAGTGATTGCCACTGGTGGACAAAATAACCAGCTGATTCTGAACTACATTCATGACAGTAACCACTCTTACGAGAACGTAACACTGCGTATTTTCGCAGGTCAAAACGATCCAACAGACATCTGCAAATAAAGGAGGCCAATATGAAGATTAAATTAGCATCTGCGGTTTTGGCCGTATCCGTTCTTTTCAGTAGTTGGTTGTATTGGGGAAGTGACCTAAAAGTGGAGCAGCTCCTCACAGCAAACGAATGGCAGTCGACCATGGTGACAGTCATTACAGACAGCTTGCCTGACGATACTGTCGGCCCACTACGCCGAGTTAATGTTGAATCAAACGTGAAATATCTCCCTAATGGTGACTATATTCGCGTAGCAAATATCAAACTATTCGCTCAAGGTTCAACCGCAGAATCAACGATAAATATCTCGGAAAAAGGCCGCTGGGAAGTAAGTGACAACTATTTGTTGGTCTCGCCTTCGGAGTTTAAAGATATTTCATCTTCTCAATCAAAAGACTTTTCCGAAGCACAGCTACGTTTGATTACTCAAATTTTTAAGCTAGATGCGGAGCAAAGTCGTCGTATTGACGTCGTGAACGAAAAAACACTATTGCTCACTAGCTTGAACCACGGTTCTTCGGTACTGTTTAAAAACTAATTTTGATTGGATGATAAGGGGGCAAGACGCCCCCTTTGTTTTGCTTATGGATTGGCTAGATACCCTTACCCTTTTTTTCGGTTCACTAATCGCCAACACGCTGGCTTCACTTTCCGGTGGCGGAGCAGGCTTGCTTCAATTCCCTTTACTCATCTTTCTCGGCTTACCGTTCTCCGTTGCGCTAGGCACACATAAAGTGGCTTCGGTCGCTTTAGGCTTAGGCGCAGCAAGCACGCATTTAAGATCAGGCACTATTAAATGGAAAATCGCGCTCTACCTTATCTTGTCCGGTAGTATTGGCGTGATTTTAGGGGCTAACTTAATTGTACAGATCCCTGATGGTATCGCGGAAAAGATGCTCGGTACGATGATCCTAGCGCTAGGTATCTACTCGCGATTTAAGACATCGCTAGGCCAAGCTGAAGTAATACGCAACCGTCATCCTATTGGTTGGGTTATTGGTGGAATTGGCTTACTGTTTATCGGCATCATTAACGGATCTCTTACCGCAGGTTCTGGTTTGCTCGTGACACTATTTTTGGTGCGCTGGTTTGGTTACGACTACAAACAAGCCGTTGCTTACACCATGATTTGTGTCGGCCTGTTTTGGAATGGCATTGGAGGCATTGCCGTCGCACAGGCAGGGACCCCTATTCACTGGGCTTGGCTGCCTGTTTTATTGTTAAGCTCATTTCTAGGCGGCAGTTTAGGCGCATGGGCCGCGACTCGATACAGTAACAGAGTGATTAAAGTTGCATTCGAAATTCTCACGTTTGCCGTGGGCATCAAGTTGCTGGTTTAAAAAGATTAAAAGGAAAGTTTCATGGATAAAGCAATCATTGATATTTATTACTGCCGCCAGTGCAACTGGATGTTGCGTTCAACTTGGCTATCGCAAGAATTACTGCATACTTTTAGCGAAGAAATAGAAACAATCAGCTTACACCCAGACACAGGTGGTCGCTTCGAAATTTTCTGTAATGGCCAACAAATTTGGGAACGGAAAAAAGACAGCGGCTTTCCTGAAGCCAAGGTGCTAAAACAGCGCGTTAGAGACATTATCGACCCAGAACGCGATTTAGGACATTCAGACACAAAATAGGGAGCAATTCGCTCCCTATTTTTTTACTTAGTAAAACCGTTAAATCATGGTTTGTGCTAATACTTCGCCTTCTGGCGTTTTTACCGTTAGCTTATTGTCTTCTAGAGTACCAAAGCTTCTCGGTAAGCCATTACGTGGGAATGTCATCGAGCCTGGGTTGAATATAATGGCTCCATCTTGCATCTCTGCGACGGGAACATGTGTATGACCGTGGGCGATGATATCACCTTCACGCAGTGGCGGCCGTTTTTCAGAGTTGTACAAGTGACCATGAGTCAAAAAGATTCTCTTGCCAGATTCAAGTAGCACCCATGAGTAATCCATCATCATTGGAAACTTCAATAGCATTTGGTCCACTTCACTATCACAGTTGCCACGTACAGAAATAATTTGATCACTGTATTGGTTCAATAAGTCTGCTACCTGTGGAGGGTTGTAGCCTTCTGGAATAGGGTTTCGCGGCCCATGGTTTAGCGTATCTCCTAGCAAAATCAGGTGGTGCGCACCAGAGGCCAAAAATAGATCAATGGTTTCTTTAGTTGCTGGCAAAGAGCCATGCAGGTCTGAGGCAAAAAATAGTTTCACGACATCGTCTCCTCAAAAAGTATGAGGTCATTCTACGGCATTTTTTTAGCAGCTCAACCTACGACGGTTTGAATACTACTGATAGCGCAATGATTCAATGACCATAGGCAAAACATAGAACCATGCTGCATACGCTGTTCCAACCAACACCAGTATCCAAAACACCATCGACATAAATTTTGATTTGGCTAGATGGTGCAGCGGATCGGGCTCTCCGCATCCTGGACATGCATGAGCGCGTTTTGAGATTTGTTTCTCACACACGGGGCAAGAGACTAAAGGCATGATACAGATTCCTCGACATTAGGCTTAGGGCGCAAAGAATAATGGTGAATTAACACATATGCAACCTAACATATATTAAATATTTTAGTTCTTTGTAACAGTCGCTGACTTGAGAAAAAATTCGTTGATTTTTCATTTATATCAACCTATTACACTTCTTCTCGCACCATACCATTGATGACAATATTGTTATAACTCACCATCCCAATGACCTCGCCACTTTCAATGACCGGCGCTCTGCTTATGCCAAATCGCTCAAACAAACGGGCACAATATTTTACGTTCATATCTGGTTCGACACACAAAGCGGGCTTGGTCATGATTTCATAAATATTTGTGCGCTGAGGAGAACGATTATTCGCCAGCACCTTTTTGGCGATATCATTCATCAACACGATGCCATATTCATCATTATCATCTCGCTTTTTCACCACCAGCGCTTTGACTTGGTATTTTTTCGCTAGCGTTATGCCTTCGTATACGGTCATCAGTCCATCAACCATTACATACGTTGCCGCCATAACATCTCGAACTCTAATTATCGTTTGACTGCTCATAATTCATCCTCAACCACTTTGGTCAACGTTTCTACTTGATGCGCGACACCGACTGCATCTTCAATATCGATCTGAATAGCAATCCCCTGTCCCGACTCTCTGTCAAATTCACCAACCTCATTAATGGTTTCTAATATGTGTCGAGAGAGATGTTCCTCGACCACAAACAGCAGCACATCTTTTTGCACTTCTAGCGTTAAACCAAAAAACGTTCGCTTTTGATTTAAACCTTGCCCGCGAGCATTGTTAATCACTGTTGCACCGGTCGCACCAGCATCGCGTGCAGCGTCCAACACCTTGTCTGTTTTGCTGTCTTCAACAAACGCAAGTATCAATTTAAAGCGCATTTTCTTCTTCCTCCGAGATGTTTTTATTCAGCCACTGGGTTATTTGCGCATAGCCCATCACAGAGATCATAGGAAATAGACTGGCAAACGCGATCAAGCCAAAGCCATCAATCATTGGGTTTCTTCCAGGGACGGTCGAAGCAAGCCCTAACCCTAATGCAGTTACAAGTGGGACAGTGACAGTAGAAGTTGTTACGCCTCCAGAATCGTAGGCGAGTGGAACAATAAGCTTGGGAGCGTAAAACGTTTGAATCACAACGACGATGTAACCCGCGATGATGTAATAATGAATGGGATCGCCCACGACAATCCGGTAACTCCCTAATGCAATACCAATTGCCACCCCAAACGCAACGGCTACGCGCAAGCCGTTAATACTGATACTGCCTCCAGAGACTTGGTTTGCTTTTATCGCTACAGCGATTAAAGAAGGCTCTGCAATCGTGGTACTAAAGCCTATAAAAAAGGCGAAGGTGTAAACCCAATAATAGTCGACCCACATTAAGGCTTTCCCTACAGATACTTTGAACTCTTGTAAAAACTCCGGCGCCGTTAATTGCACAGCCATCGTCTCCCCAAGTGGAAACAACGCCATTTCTAATCCAAGTAAAAAAAGAGCTAGCCCGAAAATCACATAAACGAACCCAAGCAAAACTTTCTTAAGGTTGCTAACAGGACGCCTTAACACCGCTAACTGAAAACCAAAAATAATGCTGGCGATGGGAACGACGTCTCGAACGGTCGATAATAAAGTGTCTAGGAAATGATCAATTGAAATCATGTTACGACCATTCCGTAAACCATCACAAACATCATCGGTAACAGCGAGGCAAAAGCGATTAAACCAAAGCCATCCACCATAGGGTTACGCCCTTTAATAGAAGACGCTAAACCGACGCCCAGTGCAGTGACCAGAGGTACTGTTATGGTGGACGTGGTTACACCTCCGGAATCGTAAGCGACACCAATAATGGCTTCAGGTGCAAACCACGTCAGTATTACAACGCCGACGTAGCCACCAATGATCATGTAATGAATCGGCCACCCTTTTAAGATACGCAAAACACCGATAACGATGGCTATCCCCACTGAGAGAGCTACTGTTACTCGAAGTCCTTCTCCGTAATCCTGCATGGACTGCTCTGAGTTAGCGATCATTCCGCCCTCTGCCGCAACTTCTGAGGCTTCTTCCGCTACCGCGGTTAATGCAGGTTCAGCTATCGTGGTGCCAAACCCCAAACAAAACGCAAAGACTAATAACCAAAACACGCTGCCTTTTTTTGCAAAGGCTTGAGCCATACTCTCTCCGATAGGAAAAAGACCAAGTTCTAGGCCAAAGATAAAAAAGGTTAATCCTAAAACGACAAGCAACAAGCCAAAAAGAATGGAGACCAGGTTGGGCAGCGGCTCTTGCAAAACGACTAATTGGAAAAAAGTGATAACAATGATGATGGGTAATAAGTCACGAGCACTATTGAGGAGCGCTCGAAAAAGCGCAACAAATGCTTCCATGCCTATCCTCCTTGATTGTGCAAACTGATTACGCTCGTTCCAATGAGCGATAACTTCTAGTCTGGCATAGATTTCACTCTTCTACCGTGAATGCACTAGCGCCATCTATAACATTTAGTTACATATTTTCTAATATGTGAAGTTAATAGTATCTCTGCCAGCTTGTCACTATCCCAGAAATAATGGTGTTGAGATGATCAAGCTAAGAACAAAACGACTATAATGTTCTAATACGTGTACATTCAAAGAGATAACATGAAGATATTACTCACAGGTGGCACTGGGTTTATTGGCTCGGAGTTGCTCAAGCTGCTATCAACTCACCAGGTTATGCTACTTACACGCTCTCCAGAGCGAGCAAAACAACGCCTACAGCATGCTGATCTGGGTAATATCGAATACCTTGACTCGCTCGAGTCGTTCGCCGATCTCAATCACGTTGATGCCGTCATTAATCTTGCAGGTGAGCCTATTGCGGATAAAAGGTGGACCAGCGAGCAAAAAGAAAAAGTCTGCAAAAGTCGTTGGAAAATTACCGAACAAATTGTTGAGCTGATCCACGCAAGTACCGAACCTCCCTCTGTTTTTATTAGTGGCTCGGCAGTTGGCTACTATGGTGACCAACAAGATCATCCGTTTGATGAGTGCTTACATGTTAATAGCGACGGCTTTCCTCACGAGGTTTGTGCAAAGTGGGAGCAAATAGCTAAGCGCGCAGAGTCGGAACAAACACGGGTTTGTCTACTGAGAACTGGCGTGGTACTCGGCCTTAATGGTGGTGCGTTGGCAAAGATGCTATTACCTTACAAGCTTGGCGTAGGCGGCCCACTTGGGAACGGTAATCAGTACATGCCTTGGATTCACATCCTAGATATGATCCGCGCTATCATGTACTTGCTTGAAACACCACATGCCCACGGTGCATTCAATATGTGCGCCCCCCATCCTGTGACTAATCGTATATTCAGCGGCACACTAGCTAAAACGCTAAAACGTCCGCATATCTTGTTCACGCCTAAATGGGCGATGGAACTCCTAATGGGAGAATCTTCCTGCTTGTTGTTTGATAGCATGAGAGCCAAACCCAAAAAACTCACCGAACTGGGCTTTAAATTTAGCTACTCCAGAATAGAGCCAGCACTCAAGCACTTGCTTCATGACCGGAGCTGATGAATGATGGCTCCAATCAATGTTTCTGAGTCTTAAATTAAATTATGAAAAAGTCGATTCTTATTACGGGTTGTTCAACCGGCATCGGTTACGTGTGCGCTCACGCCCTACAAAACAAGGGATTTAATGTCATTGCATCTTGTAGGAAAGAACAAGATGTCCAGCGCCTAATTAATGAAGGGCTAACCTGCATCAATCTAGACCTAAATAGCCCAGAAAGCATTTCTTCGGGCGTGAAGCAAGCGCTAGAGTTAGCAGAAGGTAAGCTTTACGCAGTGTTCAATAATGGTGCCTATGGTCAGCCCGGAGCACTGGAAGACTTACCCACCGAGGCTCTTCAAGATCAATTTCAGACCAACTTTTTTGGTTGGCACCAGTTGGTCAGAGAGGTGCTTCCTCATATGCGCCAGCAAGGCGAAGGACGCATCATACAAAACAGCTCTGTTCTTGGTTTTGCCGCAATGAAATACCGTGGTGCCTATAATGCATCAAAATTTGCCTTAGAAGGCTGGACAGATACGCTCAGGCTAGAGCTTGCGGATACGAATATCAAAGTGGCATTGATAGAACCAGGACCGATCGAAACTCAATTTAGAAACAATGCATTACGAGCCTTTGAGAAGTGGGTTGATATTGAATCTAGCCCCCATCGTCATGCTTATGAAGGACAAAGAGAGCGACTCAACAACAACAAGTCTAATAATCGATTTGTTTTGCCTGCAGAGTCTTGCATCGCACCAGTTCTTCATGCATTAACTAGCGTTTCACCGAAAATTCGTTATCGAATTACTACACCGACTAAATTATTCGCAGTCTTGAAAAGACTATTACCAACCCGTGTACTTGATAAAATTTTGCGACAGGCTGCATAAAAAAGTTTTGTCGAAATGTAATTTCACCGTAACAATGTGATGTCATTATGAACATGTAGGTTAAAAAAACCTCAACTAAACGAATCAATTTCTACGCAATTCAGCGGGGATTCTTTCGCCCAAAGTGATTGAGTTGCTTAGATTTGGTATCGCCACCCATTACGTTTTGTAGCAATGTTTATACTACTGCGAGGCAACAATGACATTAAATCAGCTTAACTGGCTTAGTGTGGGTGTAGTGTTGACCATGTTCATCCTATTTTGATACCGCACTAACAAATAGCATTAGAATTGCGCTGCTTCGGCAGCGTTTTCTTTTTATCTAACACCTGAGCAGCAATAACCTCACTCTATTACCTCACGTTTTCTCAAAATAGAATGATTCATTATTGATGGTGAATGTCGCTTGAATTTCACCTAAATCAACTCCATATCTAATATCAACGACAAGACACAAGGCAAGGATACTCTGATGCAATCCCCATTTATCGTTGAGATAACAGAACAGAACTTTCGCGAAACGCTTGAAGGATCAATGAACACGCCCGTTTTGATCCACTTTTGGGCCAACGCTCAGCCAGAAAGCGCACAGATACTCCCTGAGTTGCAATCTCTTGCTCAACAGTACAACGGTGCATTTACGCTTGCTCTACTAAATTGTGAAGATCAGCCAGCTTTAGCGTCTCAATTTGGCGTGCAAGTATTGCCAACTATCGCGCTGTTTATAAATGGTCAAGCCGTCGATGGTCTGGGAGGCCCCCAGCCAATTGATGCCATTGCTACCATGCTACAAAAGCATTTGCCAAGCCCAGATGAACAACTATTAAAACAAGTCAGTGAACTTCTTCAGCAAGGTGAGCATGCTCAGGCTTTGAGTATCATCCACACTTTGCCGCCAGAGCTGCAAGAGCGTGGTGATGTGAAACTCGCGATGGCTTATTGTTTGCTAGAAACCAAACAATTTGATATTGCCCAAGAACTACTGAACGCTATCCCTCTCGAGTATCAAGATAACTACTACAAGAGCCTAATAGCCAAGCTCGAGCTGCATTTGCAGGCTGCAGATAGCCCTGAGTTACAGCGACTAGAACAAGCATACGCAGCAGACATGGCAAACTTCGAACTCGCTTGTGAATTGGCGGTACAATACAACCAAGTTGGTCGGGATGAAGAAGCGTTGGAACTGCTGTGGAATATTCTTAAAAAAGACTTGGGCGCCCAAGACGGTGAAGTGAAGAAGACTTTTATGGATATTCTCAGTGCACTAGGTCAAGGTAACGCATTAGCAAGCAAATATCGTCGCCAGCTTTACTCAATTTTGTACTAAGCGCCGCATTCTTCTAGGAATAAGACAACAAAGGCCGGGATTTCCGGCCTTTGTTTTTTGTTAGAAGTCGCTATACAACGCTGGTGCTGCTGGCGGATACTCTATTGGTTGCCAACGATCATTAAAGGTGTACTTGGCATAAAGCATGAAATGGTTTGGTGTATAAAACTCAGAACGTTGTACATCGACTAACGCACCAAGATACCAACGTTTGCTGACTCGCTTTTCCACCGCCGCTTGCAACGACGTACCAAAACCACCACCCTTGTCTGACTCCGCTACTGTCGATAAGTATGGCGCGTCTTCCTTAGTCCAAGAGTTAGAGACGGATGCACTCAATTGATATGACCAAGAACTGTTGTATCGGCCATAAAAGTTGATAGGTAAAGACACCGAGAAGTAACTTTGCGGGCTGTAGTAGCCACCGTGACCTAGCGTGTACTCACCCAGATTTTTGTCGTAATCAAGGTACATTAAGTTCGTACCTATACTTAAACGCTGGTCATCCGTTGCAATTAACTTGTAGTACGCTCCACCTAGCACGCCTAAACGAGTGTTGTCCTCAACCTTTTCACCAGTCAAAACATGATACTGCAAGCTACTCCAAAAACCGTAAGGGCCACCAATGTCCCAACTTGAGCTCAACTTCACACCAGTACGAGCAACTCCGCCCCATTTAGTCCCTTGAGGGTCAGTCGTGCCGTTAGGGACAGACATTCCAGCATAAGAAAGCGCGCTACTGGTCTCAGGGCGACGCGAAGCTTCTGCCGTCCAACCGAACTCACCCAGGTCCCCATTGATGCGCACACCACCAACCCATGTGGTATGGTCGAAACCAATTGGTGTCGTGCCGATATCGACCAACCAATCTTCAGCCTGCCAGCCCACTCCAAATGCCATACCTGATGCGTCATTTTGGAACGAAGTGCTGTCAGAATCGGTGGTTTTTTCATAATAGTCCAACTGACCTGAATCGATAGAAACATAATCGGCTTTTAGCAACAGGTGCCCATCCCAGCTCTCTATCGGGATTCGGGCTTCTATGGGCACTTGATTCGAAGTATTACGGCCATCTCGTGCACTGTAATCCCAGCCAATCATGACATGCCCATCACTCCGATCATGCAGTTTATCGATGTCCGATTTGACGTTACGAGTCAACCAGTAGTCGTCAGCAGTATCATATAGCTCGCGTAAGCTTAGGGGTTCTTTTTTCGCCTCTTCAGGTTCACGATTTTTATCCATTCGGTCACGATTTAAGGCTTGATAGGCGCGTGTTTCAGCTAACGCCCACTGTTGATTTTCCATTGCTATAGACATGCTATTGCGAAATGCTAATGCGTCAGCATCAGGCATCGCATCCAACAACTGATTTAGCGCATTAGCGTCATTTCGATAGCCTTGTTGATTAAACACCGCGGCCACTGTCATCAACTGTGCCGCAGTTAAGCTATCGCGCTTTTTATTCAAAATGAGGTGCATGTCGTGATACGTCGCTTCATACCCAGTCAAAGCACTAGCTTGCAACATGCCAATTTCTGCTTGAGTTTTAAATGGCTCAGGCTTTAAAGAAACTTGTTCATACAAATCCAACGCAAGCTTAGGCTGTTGATTAACCAGCATCAGATCCGCTTGACTCAACAGTCGACGGGTTTTGAGTTCATCAAGCTGTAATGCTTCCGAAGCACTTAAATCTTGTGTTGCGGAATTTAATGCTAAGTCCGCGTACCAACGGTCAAAATCTTCAAAGTGATTCAAGCTTACCATCATGCTGCCGTAAGCCAGTTTGTCATCGGTTGACCAATCTTCTGAAAGCGAAATGTTTTGGAAAATCCTCTCAGCTTCCTTAACTTCATCAATGTCTAACCACGCACTCACTAGACGAGCGAGCGGTTGAATTTGACCTTGATAATCCGACTCTAGCGCACGTAATGTCGCCATTACTGATTCGGGAGAAGCTAAGTAACGCGTTTGAATGTCTCTCAACTGAGCATCAAGCTTCAAGCGGGTTAAATTGCGCTGCATTGCGTCTGTCATGTCATGTTGTGCGATACTCTCTAGCTCAGCGATGGCCTCATTCACGTTGAAGTCCTGCGCGAGATAAAGCGCGTAAGCAAATTTCATTTCAGGGTCATTACTAGATGTAGCCCAATCGGACATCAGCGTATCCGCGCGTACTTTGTCGCCCATTGAATGAACCACGTCAGCAATATCAAGCCTTAACCATGGGGAGGTTGGCTGTAGCGCAATCAATTCCTCTACGGACGCTTTCATCGTTACCTGATCATTTTGAGCGATTGCGATCCGCAGACGAGTCAAAATAACTTCCGACTTGATGCTCGCTATTTTTTCAGCGACCACTTTCTGCTGTGGGGCTGAGTAACTGCGCGCGAGCGCTTCCGCGCCAGACCAATCTTGCTGCTGAATACGAACATCTAAGCGACCACGCAATGCAGAGCTATTGCTGCTATCCAGTTGCAAAGCTTGTTTGAAAACCTTCTCTGCCGCGGCATAATTTTCTTGTACCAGATACAAAGAGCCTAATGATGAATAAGCATAAGGTTGGGATTTATCTACTTGAATCGCTTTTTGATAAGCGCTTTCTGCTTGCTTAAACTGGCCTTTTTCGACCAAGGCATCACCTTGATCAAGATACGCCCAATATTGAGAAGTCTCGATTAGCGCTGCCCATTTTGAGGCCGAGTCAGGATTATGATCTAAGTGCTGAGCCTGTTTAAAGTATCCGAGCGCTTTTTGTTGCTGCCCTCTACGTAGATAAACCTTACCCATAGCACCAAGCAATTCAGGATCTTGCGGACGAGTCGTCAACGCATAACGCAGCTGAGCTTCTGCTTGGTCGGTTTTATCTTCCTCGAGCAACGCTAACCCTTTGAGCTTGGCGAGATAAGTGGGGTCTTTGCGTAGTTCCTTTTCCTTTTTCCAGCGATCTTTCGCGCTTTGATTCGCTCTTTGTATCTCCATGTCAGACGGGTAGTAGCTAGCTAAGATGGCATATTGCTGAACAACTTGATCTGAAATAGGCAATTGATCCAATGCACGCAACCACGACGTTGCCGCATTTGTTCCAACCGAAGGAGCAAGCGCTAACTTTTTATAGGTATCGAGAATCCATGGATCAGCAGGATTCTCTTTGCGAATGTGGTTGGCTAACGCGAGTTGAAAAGACGGAACACTAGGATAATTTGCATTTAAACGTTCCAGTCCCTGTTTTACCGAGCTCCAACTGCCTGGCAAATTACTTTGCAACTGTAGGAATTCCAGTTGTAACGCTGGTGATGGCATTCCATTTGGGAAAAGGGCTTTGTAAGCTTGAATCGCTTCATCGTAACGACCAGATTTTGCAAGCAACTGAGCGCGCTGATAATCCGCTCTTTTCTCTCCCTGAATAGCCATAATCGATGACAAGTTTTTCGCTTGAGTCGAATGAGGCGCCTGTCTGATTAAGCGCTCAAATACCGGTTTTGCTAATTCTGGCTGCTTACGTTTCAGATACATATTCGCTTTATAGAAAAGCCCCGTTGGATTGCTTTCTTCAATCGCGAACAGCCTCTCCAGAGTACTCTCGACAATATCATCTCGGCCAATCGCATCCGCCAGTTTTAGCTGCTCAACCAACCACTCAACCGAGTCAACTCGTGCTAATGATGTGGAAAATTGAACCAGCTCGATAGGCTTGTAGACCTGTGCGAGCTGCGACTTTGTCAGAGGTTTTGAGCTAAAGCTTTCTGCATGCACAGTGCCGACGCCACCAGCCGCCAAAGCAACCAGTGGAATCCACCATAACACGTATCCTGTTACTGACATCTCTCGCTCCATACAGGAAGCAATTCACCTTGCACACCAAAACGGTAACGTTCTTCATGCCAACCAAGCCCAAATAGACTTAATACGTTGTCGTAATAATGATCGTTTTTGTCCACCACAAGTTCATTTTGAGCACGACGAAACTGCGTCTCCAACAGCGCAGATTCACCAGAAGCCGCGAGTAACGGAAGAGCCGCAGCAGAAAAACCTGCGCTTCCTGCTTGGGTATATTTACCCGTTTCAGTATTTACTTCTCTCGCTGGCGCACCAAGGGCTTTGGTTGCCGCGACAAACGGCTGCATTTTTTGTACTAATACTGCTTTTTCTGAAACTTGGTCATTTAGCATACCCGCCCAAAGATAAGTGCGGATCGCGTTGTAACTGCCCATCGGCCCTGTAACCACATCTGAGCTATAACGACCATTTCTCAATACTGCCCAGTCTGGGCTAAAGCCAGCTGGCATCGTTTTCTCTAGCATGTGAACACTTGCCTTATACATTGAGTCCCAGTTGTATTGCGGGTACAGCGACTGCATACGAGCAATCAGTTGTAACGGAACATAACTCGGATTCACACGGTACTGGCCGTCGGCATCAAAGCCCGTTGGAGCTGGCAACAATACCGTTCCAACTCCCGCTATGTTGACGGTTTCTTCACGTAAAATACGACTCGCGATCAGATGTCCAAGGGTCTGATAGTAGTAGTTATTCCATAATCTCCCCGCCTCAACAAGGGAGTAAGCTATCCACAAATCAGAATCTGACGCTGGGTTAGAATCCAAGACTCCGAACTGACCATTTTCTTTTCTTCCCCACAACCAAGCAGGAAGCCTTGCTGTCAAATCCCCACCAGCCAAATGTGATTGAGTCCATTTTAAAACCTGATCGAAGGTTTTAGGGTCATTGGCAACCAAGGCAAAGAACAATGCGTAAGATTGGCCTTCCGAGGTTGTAATCATACGCTCGTCACTGCCATCAACGACTCGGCCTTGCTCCATGTATACCGACTTAAATGTTTCCCATTGTGGCCACTCGCAGGTGTTAGCCCACAAGTAAGGAGACACGAACAACATAAGGAACGAGATGAGTTTTTTCATTATTCCTCTTCCTCAGTTTTTTCTAAACGTCTAGACGCGACTTGACGTAATACGCGCCAAAGCACAATGGTTACGATCACCACTAGCAAGGCGGCAAAGCACGCAACGATGACTGGGTGATTAGAGAAGTGATACCAAACGAGCTGCCACACAGGAAGCTTACCGACATAGTAGTGCGAACCCACGTTGTAGCTTGCTACTTCGTTATTTCTCAACGTCACCACCGAGCCAAACATGTGCTCCACTTTACCGGAGTCAGCCAACGCGCGATCAACCGACGAAAAATCTGACGGGTGAGCCGCCATAATAGAAATGACGCTGCGTTTTTTCGTAAATGGCGATTCTGCACCATAAATAGCAGCAAAAGAGCCTTCTGCCTCGACAGAAACATAATCTGCGGCGGCTTGACGAGCATCACTTGGACTCATCCAGTTCATTCCGAGCTGCTTTTCATTTTTGCTTGGTAGGCGAACTTGTCTCTGACCCTCTTTAACCACTAAGTTAACTTGGTCAGGATTATTAGCGGCTTCTTCTAATGCATCCACAACACCAATCGTCAGGATATCTTTATTTTTTAGTTGCTCAGCATTCCATTTATCTGTCAAAAGCACCTGAATACCTGGGTACCCAGAGTCACGTCCCAATGACCCCATGACGTTTAAGAAGGTTTGCAACACTTCTTTTGGAGCACTCTCTGGAACAACAATAGCAGTTTCTGACAAATCAGCCATGCGAGTGTAAGGAAAACCGGATGTAGCAAAAGCGCGCATGTTCGGCATTTCGATGTAGTGGGGGAAACCACTAAAATCAATAGTAGAATCACCATCAATAACCGCGTATTGCTTACTTGGCTGCGTTACCTGGCACTGCCCATCGGTCACCGAAGCAAAGCCAAATTCAAACTCGATTCGGTTTTGACTACCCACCTTAAAAGCCGGAATGCGAACAAACGTATCACCACTTAGAATGCCATCATCTAACAAAGGAACACGTATACGGTTAGATTCTCCACCTTGACCTTTTGTGGTTAGGTTGAACGCCTCAATGAATTGGTCATTAATACTCAAAGTCAGACGAGAGCCGGAATGATCCGCAGCAGGCGGTGAATAACGATAGTTAAGATCCATCGGTATACCACGGCTTTGCCAAGTAAAGAGATCGGGTGGTAAACGCAAACTCACATTGATTGGTGGAGGCGTTCGGCCTTCCACTTGCAGCATGCTTTTTTGTTCGACTAACTCAGACAATGCAACAGGACGAGCCGTACTCACCCAGTTTGGCGCATCGTACGGGACTCGTGGTTTGATTTGTTTGACTTCATTAATCTTCGCGATTGGTCCAGTAAGAAGTTGGTTTCCCAACGCCAAACCTTGCACCGCAATGTTAAGATCCTTACTGTCACGGCCTGTCACCAGAAGAAGCTTCACGTACGGGTCTGTTGGATGAGTGATGACTTGAAGACGAGGGCCATCCGTGTCTGGAAAATCTCTCAGAAACTCAGGTTTGTTGTCATTGGTAACAAAGACAATGGCGTTGCGCTTAGGTAACGTGTCGACACTAAAAGGGAATTGAGCACCACGCCAACCCGCAAGAGCACCAAAGTAAGAGCTCAAGACACCGGCAGCCTTGACATCATCTAAATCGTATTTGCTACCCATCACGACAGGCAGATTTAACTGGCTGAAATCACGGACATCAAAAAAAGGAGCCGGTAACAAACTCAAGTCACTTTCCAGCACTGTCTTTTGAGCAAGCATCTCAATTCGACTACTTTGGCTAATCTCAGCCCAAATGCTCGAGTCATTGGGGTTAGCACAGTCTTTCTGAGTATTCCCTATTAACTCAAAGCGAATTTGGTTGTAATTACTAAAGTAACGAGTGTCCAGCGGCATAGATAAGCTCAACTTTTTGCCTTGCTGGCCATCGACGATTGACGCTACTCCCATAAGTTCGTTGTTCAAATACACTTTGACGTGAGAAACCAAAGAGAGCAACGCTGGCGAAGGTGTGATATCAAAGTGCAACGTTGCTTTAGATACCACCTCATCGAGTCGCGAACCGAAACCAATATAAGCACTGGCCTCACTACCTTGGATAGCAATTGAACCACTGTAACCTAATTGACTAAATGGGATGACGCGCTTAAACACGGTCGAATCTTCAGCATCTTGCTGTGCCAAAGGCGTTGCTTGTTGCTGACTTACTTCTTGTGCCGCGAGACTGCACGACATACCCATGAGAGTGATAGCCGTTGTCAACGCTGTTAGTTTTTTATTATTTAGCATGACTTGAGGTCCTGATTGGGACATAACGAGGTCTTAGTGACCAAATAAATTCGATACAAAATAAAAGTGCATCCACACTGACCTGAACAAACTTAGGACAATGTTGCAGCAAGCGTTTGTATCCATTAAAGCCGACTTGCAGTACAGCCTGCATACTCGATAGAGGTTTATCTGATTGATAACCTTGTTGCCATTTCGCCCATGTATCTGCACGTGCAAATGTACATTGGACGTATTGGATTCGTTGTTGATGAGACAATTCGTTGAGTTGTAAACCAAATATCCCCTTATGAGCATAGGCAACCGTCATAGGGAACACGAATTCTTGGCCACCTCGATTGAGGATCACTTCTAAGGTTTGACCGAGTAAGTAAGCACAGGTTGGTTCATCGACCCCGTCAATTTCTATGCGCACGCCCCCCAAAGAGAAATCCTTCATCTGCGCTTGTATTAAATGCCCAGAATTAAGCCTAACCGCGACAGGAATCGCCACCTCTACTCGGTGATCTTTTCGCACTTGTTTAGCTTCTACTGCAACCGCAACGGCAGCACCTAAAATCAACAGGTTGTACATCGTCCATACGAGATTCACGATAACTGTACCGATTTCATTTTGAGGCCCCCACCCCATTCGGTAAATCCCTACAGCGAAGCCCAAAATGTTGAGTGCAACCAAAACCAAATATGGTCGAGAGATCACCCAATCGTAGTGAGACTTTTCAACCAAACCGCCTTTTGCCGTTACGTTGAATGTCCCTTTATGGGGCGCAAACAAAGCCACCGTTGTTGGCCTTGCGATATACCAAGCAAGCACGGTTTCGTATACCTCACCCCAAAACGAATAACGGTAGTCACCCTGCATACGAGAGTTGGTCATGCTGGCGTGAATCATGTGGGGTAATACGTACAAAATGATCGCCAGCGCTGGTGCATAAATCACGTAGGAATGCAGCAACAAATAAGCCAAGGGTGCGATCAGGAATACAATCCTCGGGATACCAGATAGAAAGTGCAGCATGGCATTGACGTAACAAAGCCGTTGAGAGAGCTTAAGCCCCTTTCCAGTCAATGGATTATCTACCCTAAATATCTGCGCCATCCCGCGAGCCCAACGAATGCGTTGCCCAACATGTGCAGACAATGTTTCTGTCGCCAAACCAGCAGAAATCGGCTGCTTAAGATATGCAGAACGATAGCCTAAACGGTGCATGCGCAGAGACGTGTGCGCATCTTCCGTCACGGTTTCGACTGCAATACCACCGACTTCCTCTAAAGGCTCTCGACGTAAAATAGCGCACGAGCCACAGAAGAAAGTCGCATCCCATAAGTCGTTACCATTTTGAATCAGGCCGTAAAACAAGTTGCCTTCGTTTGGCACGTTACGAAAGTTCGATAAGTTACGCTCAAAAGGATCCGGTGAGAAAAAATGGTGCGGCGTCTGAATAAGCGCCAACTTTGGATCTTTCAGGAACATCCCCATTGTGAGCTGAAAAAATGCTCGTGTAGGAATATGGTCACAGTCAAAAATCGCAACAAACTCACCGCTGGTCTGCTTCAACGCATAGTTAATGTTACCGGCTTTCGCATGTTCATTCGTTGGGCGGCGGATGTAGTTCACCCCTACACTTTTGGCGAAATCTCGGAAGCTATCACGCTTGCCGTCATCCAGAATGTGGATGTTAAGTTTGTCTTTCGGCCAATCGACACCTAACGAGGCATAAACCGTCGCTTTCACAACATCGAGATCTTCGTTGTAAGTAGGGATCATCAAGTCAATGGTTGGCCAAGTTGACTGATCCGGTGGCATCGATACTGGTTTGCGATTCAATGGCCAGATATTTTGGAAGTAGCCAAGCATCAGCACAATCCAAGAATACGTCTCAGCTAGAAGTAAAACGCCCCCTAGAAACAAAGCAACAGGATCGTCCCAGTTCAGGGTAGACGAATAACGCCACCACAAGTATCGACATGAGGCCGTAACCGACAAGATGATCAAAAGCATGGTAGGAAAACGACCCGGCATGCGACGGACCATCATCGCTAATGCCCAGAGTAACAGCACAAAGACAGTCTGAGCCAGATAACCAAATGGCACCGTAAAACAAAGCAAAGCGATTAACACCACGAAAAACAACAAGGTGTAGTTCAACGCCATCGCTGACTTACTTGCTTTAATACGCTCTCGAACTTGTGGATCTTTGATGTTGTTCGCTGTCTGTTCTAACCAGCGGACGCCTTTTGCAACCAATTCAAATGGCAAGTAGAACGCATTGCGAATTTGCTCGGCTAAAGTCATCGCTAAGCTGCTGGTTTTTTTGGACCATGCTGTATTTACGTTTTGCCTGAAGCAAAGCAACCACACGCTTTGGATAATAAAACGTACAGGATCAAACCATCTTGGCGCAGCAAAATTAACGTTTGGATAGTAAACCAAAGGCAGTTTCCATGAGGGAACACCCGAAATAACCGGCTTTAAAAATACAAAACTCAATGAAAACCAAAAAGACAAAGCACACTCACCAACCCAGTTTGTTTTACAATTCCAGGCTTGCTCGTAAGCGTTCTTCTGCAGTCTGAATTGGTCCACTACCCAACGTTGGAAAATCAGATTAAGACTTCGCATAAATTAGCTTTGGTCCTGAGCGCTTGATAACGCTGATACACACCAAAAAGCAAAAGACTGAAAATCTTTTGCGGCTTGGCTCGATGGCGAATAGTGTTGAACGGTCGTCAGGTTTGCCACACATTCAAGCAATGCCGTATCTCGATGAATCGAAACAGGAATCAAGGATTCGCTAAGTTCCTTTTTCAGCACCAACATGAAATCACGACCAATTTCGGTTTCTGGCTGATATTTATTCACCAAAAAACGTAATTTATCAGAGCGAAGCAATCTCGATAGCTCTTCATGTTGTAGCCAAGATTGAAGAGTGAGATAACTCAAGGCGTCTGCCGTTACCACCACCACAATCATATCCATTGAGTCGACAAAAGATCGCACTTCAGGATCAGTAAGCTCTGCTAAGTCGGCGTGAAAAAGCAGCCACTGTTCACCACGGTTTTCGCTCACTTGCAACGTCGTTTCACCTAACATTGATAGATAGTGAGAACGCTCATTAAAAAACGCTTTTAACTGCTCAGAATTCAGATGGCCAAACGGTAAAAAAAGTGCACCTTGTGGGCTTTCATAACCAGCCTGGGTCCAAGGCTTATCTAAAAGAAGTTGTTTCGCCCAGCCTCCTTGCTCTTCCCTCGGCAAGCCAAGATGAGCTTGCAGTAAACTATTAGGCACCACCTCAATGGCCAGTACCTGTTTATTTATCTTAACTAACGCTTGTGCCAAATTCGCAGCGACGGTCGTTGAGCCACAGCCGCCTTTTAAACTAACAAATAGAAGGCGCTTCATATTGCTTCCGTTTCTGAATTTTTCTGCGTATTACGTACCAAAGATAGAACATTACGAGCACCGTTGGCTTTGAAGACTTGCCACTTATTTTTAACTTGTACGTAAGACTCGTTTTCTGTTGTTTCAATATACGTGTATTGAGTTAAGTTATAAGAAGAGTAGATCGAATTAATATCTTTTGCAGACTCAGTCATAGAATTTTTCACAATGTAACGGAGCTTAAACTGAGATAACAGCAATCCCGCCACTATCATTTTCAGTATAAATTCCATTGTTAAAAAATTGACGCATCGACCTATGCGTCTCATATTTATAGAACGATGATGAATGTGAATAAGTTTATTTATAGCCCATATAAATAACAAAGGCCTAAATAATATTTAACTTCAGAAAAAGGATTACAATAATGAATTGTTACCATCCATTTAATACATATAAGAAATTTAAATATTTTAAATGATAATCATAGACTTAGAGACTATTGATTTTAAACTCATAAACATCATGTGAAGCACATGCTATAACTATTTTAATTTCTGATCAATTTCGTTTAATATCTTAGCGTCATTTTCTTGTCACTAAGAAAATCAAAATTGTAACGATTAGCATACAACGGATTGTGAGCTTCACAAAACACATTAAGTTATTGATTTAAGGCTCTTTATGTCATCACTCTCTGAATCATCTGCTATTAAAAACGAACGAGAGATAAACTCTGTTTATGTAAACTTATTTACTCATAAACAGATGCTTATTGATTATTTGTTCAGTACACTACCGGAAAATGACAACACTTCACTTACAAGCTTTACAGACAAAGAAACTTTTTTGTCCACATTGAATGATGAAGCCTTAATGAAATTCAATGACTTATCTAAAACCTACCTTGAACAGTGTTTTTTTCTTAGTCATAAATTCACAAAAAAAACGCCCAAAGCTATAAATCTTGCTAAAGACATTCACCAAACGAACATAAAGAAGTTTTCTACATGTCTATTAGTTGTTCCAGACTCGCTACTATCATCAACTAATGATGATTTTATAAGTGTCTTTCTACAAAGCTTAAATGAGCTGGCAAATAATAAAAAAATCACTATTAGTGTTTGTATATATGGGCATCTGACGACTTCACTATTAAAGCCCATTCTTATTTCTCACAATAGACACATTGCAGGTTTGGCGACCATGACATCATTAGATGACGCTCGCTACTGCTATCTTGTGGATTTTTGGTCCAATAAACACGGTGTAATTACCCAACACGAATACATTCTCACTAAAACTAAAGATAAAACACTAAAAGCAACGTCTTATGAAACGCATCAATCTCATGTCATGCCAGAAGACAAATCGGATAGCGATAGAATCTATGTCAGCAGAAGAGCTTTCAGAGAAAGCGTGAAAGCCCCAAAAGGGATGCGTGTGGCAGAGAGCAATCAAGGACTCATAGCGATGCTAGACAACCTTCGCTCTTCAACGATTATTTTCAGCTGCGATAACCAAAGCGAAGTTCAACAGATCGCGTTAGATTGCTACCGTTTAAGGTCCGCATATGGCCGTCGACTAAAGATTATTGTCAGGGAGACCCAACAATGTCTGAGATATGCAGATGAAAAGTTCTTGCTTCGCGCGGGGGCAAACTTCATTTCTCACGCGCAAATCCCCCACATGCGCTTTATGACTCAGGTTGAAGCAATTCAAGGCCAAATGCTTACACGCCCAATTCCTGAAAGTTTAGAGGCGCTCTTAAAATATGACTTTGAGTTTGGTAGCAAAGGCTACTTACAAAATCAGGACTTTAGTCAATACTGTATTGACGTCATTTCCCACTCAACACACTCAAGTGTGAACTTTGCACTTATAAAGCTGAACTTATTGCCAGGTATGACTGCAGAGGAATGTTTACGTCTTTGTCATATTCGAAGAGATGGCGACGTTGTGACAGCCTGCAACAAAGCTCTATATGTCGTGTTCAGTGCTATTCGACAAAGCGATATTGATATTGCGCTAAACAATATATTTGAGTTCCCAGTGAGAGACCTATTTCACTCGACCCACACGTTTGATACCCAACTAGATATCGAAACAGAGTTAAAATTCATCGTTCAAGATGCCGCTGTCATATCCGACGACGTTTCAGCTCTGGCGACAGAGAGGAAAATATTCCATACCGCCACTAACTCCATTACTGATGTTCCTCCTTTGTTTGCTGTGAAAAAAACCATTGATCTCAAGGAACGTTCATGAATATTAACGATTTTTTACTGACCGTGTGTATCAGTTCAGGTATTGGCCTACTCCTAGGATACTTTCTACGTGACCTAGTAAACGCTACCCGACGCTTTTACCACAAACACTTAAAACGCTCGCGCTATTTTGAGCTAGATACATCAGCCACTAACACCAAGAAGCTTAAGTAATGACATCGCATTCTCATGACTCTACCCCCCTCACTATAGGATTGGGCTGGTGGAACATTTACTTTATCGCAAAAACAGCGCTCTATTTTCAAGGAATCATCGATTTCCACCCAATGGAAAACTTTGCGCTGTTGATCTTCATCCTGCTTCCTATCTCGATGAAAAGCCTAAATGCGGTGCGCCATATCGTTTCATTTGTCGCCGCAGCGTGGCTCTTGCATTATGATTCTTATCTCCCTCCTCTAGACCGTCTTTGGGCTCAAGCGGGACAGTTAATGCAGTTTGAATTGAGTTATCTGGTCGAGCTTTTGGGACGATTTTTATCATTCCAAGCAATACTCGGATTGCTCGCTTTGTGTGGTGCGTACTTTATTTTGAGCAAGTTTGTTAGGGTTTCAGTCTTTGTGGTTATTGCGATGGTCTATATAAGTATGCCAATGACGACTGAACCTCAGACAACAGTGGCTGCAGAAGTAACTCAACAACAGCCGACAACCGAGGTTACTGCTGGCAAACAACCTCAAATAACGGAAATTAATGATGCCAGTCTCAACACGTTAACTGCAGATTTCTTTGCTAAAGAAGCTTCCCGACGTGTGGCATTCGATACAAACAGCGCAATGGATGCTCCTTTTGATTTGCTGTTCTTGAGTATTTGTTCGGTCGCGTGGGATGACATCGAAATTGCAGGACTGGCTGATCATCCGCTGTTCAAAGAGTTTGACATCATGTTCGACAATTTTAGCTCCGCTACGTCATACAGTGGGCCTGCTGTCATTCGTCTGCTACGAGCCAATTGTGGTCAACAAGAACACAGTCAACTGTTCCAGCCAGCACCATCAAAGCAGTGCTACTTGTTCGAAAGTTTGAAAGAACTAGGCTTCACAGAAAATTTACTGATGAACCACAATGGTGTCTTTGATAGCTTCCTTGAATTGATCAAAAAAGACGGCGACTTACAAGCGGCTCTTATGTCTCAAGAAGACTTAACTCCTTACCAAAAATCTTTTGATGGCTCTTCGATCTTCCGCGATAAGCAAGTATTGGATAACTGGTGGCAGCAAAGACTTAACAGTAGTGATGACAAAGTCGTGGCACTCTACAACTCAATTTCACTACATGATGGCAACAGGATCATCAATGCGAACTCAAGCACATCTATTGCTAGCTACAAAATGCGCCTTAAGAATTTGCTTGATGACCTCCACGCGTTCTTTAAAACCTTAAAGTCCTCAAAACGCAACATCGTTGTCGCTTTGGTACCAGAACATGGTGGTGGTATGCGAGGAGACCGCATGCAAATTTCAGGTATGCGAGAAATTCCTGCACCGACAATCATTCATACACCGGTAGGAATTAAAATCTTCGGAGAAGGAATTCAGCGTCAGGGCGACACCGAACACGTAAGCGAGCCATCTAGCTATCTGGCATTGTCGCAGCTCGTTTCGAATATCCTGGATAAAAACATTTATCAAAGTAAGACGTTTAGCCCTTCAATATTGACAGAGAACCTACCAGAAACACGAGTTGTCGCGCAGAACTCAGGCTCTACTGTGATTGAAGTACAAGGGAAGTATTATGTTTCTCTTGATGGTTCAAGTTGGATTGAATACCCCGCAAAATAGCGAGAGTAAAACCATGCCATGACAAAGGCCGGTGTTTCCGGCCTTTGTCATATAAAAAACCAATAACCTCTCAAAGGTCTCAGAACTTCAATTGTCTATTGTCTATAAATAGGTAAAAATGGATCGAACATTATGCACTTAAGGGAATAACTCATGCCAATTGATTCACTGATCACCATCGGTATTTTCGTCGTTCTTGCTGTCGTTATCTTATCTTCAGCCATTAAAACGGTTCCGCAAGGAAACAACTGGACAGTTGAACGCTTCGGACGCTACACCCACACATTAAAGCCGGGTTTAAACTTGATCATTCCATTCGTTGATAAAGTTGGTCAAAAAGTAAATATGATGGAGCGCGTTCTCGATATTCCTGCGCAAGAGGTCATTTCAAAAGATAACGCTAACGTGGTTATTGACGCTGTCGGATTTGTTCAAGTGATCGATGCTGCCAAAGCGGCTTATGAAGTCAACGATTTAGAACACGCTATTAGAAACTTGACCCTTACCAACATTCGTACCGTTTTAGGTTCAATGGAACTGGACGAAATGCTGAGCCAACGCGACATGATCAACTCTAAGCTGTTGGCGATTGTTGACCAAGCAACAAACCCTTGGGGCGTAAAAGTCACACGAATTGAGATTAAAGATGTCCAGCCACCAGCCGATCTGACCGCTGCAATGAATGCGCAAATGAAAGCCGAGCGTAATAAGCGTGCGGAAATTCTTGAAGCAGAAGGGGTTCGCCAAGCTGAGATATTAAAGGCCGAAGGTCATAAACAATCAGAGATATTAAAAGCTGAAGGCGAAAAGCAGTCTGCTATTCTCCATGCAGAAGCACGTGAGCGTGCCGCGCAAGCAGAAGCAAAAGCGACTTACATGGTTTCCGAAGCCATTGCAAAAGGTGACATGCAAGCCGTCAATTACTTCATTGCACAGGGTTATACCGAAGCGATCAAAAGCATTGGTCAAGCCGAAAATGGTAAAATCATTATGCTTCCATTAGAAGCAACCGGACTAATGGGCTCGGTTGCAGGGATAGCAGAAATGTTTAAACAGCAAGATAAAGAATAATTTATGGACTTTTTTAGTTTGTTGGAAGGTATCTCTTTCTGGCATTGGCTAGCGTTTGGCTTTGCTCTTTTAGCAGTTGAGCTACTTGGTACCGCAGGGTATTTTCTCTGGCTCGGGATGTCTGCACTTATCGTTGGAGCACTCATGACCGTTTTGCCAATGAGCTGGCAATTGCAATGGCTTTGCTTTGCAAGCTTCAGCTTAATCACCACCTGGCTTTGGTGGCGACGACAATGGTCTAAAGACAAGCAAGAAGACCAAGAAAGAGATCTGAACCAAAAGTACAAGCAGTTAATTGGGCGTACTCTTATCCTTGAAGAAGACTTTTCCGTCGGGCTCAATCGCATCAAGGTAGCCGATACCACATGGTCCGCACAATCGGATCAAGCACTTCCAGCCGGTACCCGCGTAAGAATCACCGATGTTGAAGGTATTATTTTAATCATTGAGCCTGATTCAAATTAATTTATGCCAAAGTAATGGGGCAAATCATGCTCCATTACTTTAATCTAAACAACTGCTTTCATTTCATTACCTTAATTAAAATCGAGAAAAAAATAAGTATTAGTAATATTATTAATACCCTACCTACCATTTCCTATTATTTAATTATTCAACACACGACAATCAATAAGATAGAAATATATCTAGGTAAATTATCGATCTAAATTTATTTTAAAAAATAAAACTTTATTGAATTATTTTTTGATCTTTTTATCCTCGGATACATACTTAACGCATAAGCATTTAAGTTGAGTGCTTTTTATTTGGTAAGTAAGAGGATGTACTATGAATAAGCTTCTCTTTTTAATGATGTGCGGTATTTTTTCTTTTTCTTCCTTTGCCTACAACAACGGAAACGGCGGTACAACTAATTTGGGACCTATAGTCGAATGTAAGATGCCAAGTGGCGACGTTACGAATATTCCAAGTGAAATGTGTCGATTTAGAGGTGGGGAATGGGAATAGTAAAGAAGTAAGAGCTTAGTTTGATATAAGAGCCCTTTTCAACCTTACCTTTCTGCGTAGTCACGGTTTATACAAGTACGTAGATATTTAAAGTTTATATTGAGGTGATGATTATGAGATTTTTATCTGGTCTATTAGTAATATCTTTTGCCATAATTCCGTTAACCACTCATGCTAATGGTGCATCCGGTGGTCGTACGATAGGCCCAGAGATAAAGTGTGAGTTGCCAAACGGTAAGGTACATATGTTGCCACCGTTATATTGCAAAATATACGACGGCCGAGAAGTGAAATAGAAAAGGAGCCTAGCGGCTCCTTTTATCATTTCACTAAGTATTAGTGGAAGCTGTAAGGGATAAGAACTTGTAGACGTAAGTCTGTTTCATCCGCATCGCCAGCACCTGCGTACTCATCACGTTCTAGGATTGTACCGTGTAAACGAATGGTAGAACCTTTAAGCGCGCCACTTTGTAGTGAGTAAGATACTGTTGCGTTAACTGCGTATTCGCTTTCGTAATCCCAGTCACCTGATGCTCCGCTTGCTGCAGAGTCAGCGCCAGTACCGTAACCAAAGCCTAGGTAGTAGTTCCAGCCGTTACCTTGGTTGTAAGATAGACGGTTGTACCATGCTAGCTCACCCGCTTTGTTCCAGTCAGATAGCGCGTCCCACCACTGAGACCAAGTACCATTGTTCATACCATATGTATGAATAGTACGAGGAACGAAGTCCGCACGGTTATCTGTGTCTGTGTAGCGCAACTCAGACATCCAAGCTAGCTTGCCGAAAGATTGATTCAAAGATAGACCAGTGTGGAAACCTAGACCATCGTATTTCACATCATCGTCAACACCGTAGAAATCAAATGCTAGAGTTGTACGGTCACTAACAGTGTACTTCAAGTAAGCCTTGTAAGAAGTGTTGTCAGTTTCGTTGTGGTAGCTAGTTACTTGACCTGCACCCCAGTCAACACCATTTGCATATTGAACGCCAGTAGCTTGACCCAAACCAAGTTGCATAAACAGGCTGTCAGTTAGGTTACCATTTAGACCTAGAGAGTGTAGGTAGCTCCATGACGTGTCAGACCAAAGCGCTGGTGCGTAATCATCTTCGTGAAGCAGCCAAGGTGCTGTAAATTGGTCTGCGCCAAAGTAGCTTAGGTTGAAATCACCAAGTTTAGCGTTCAGTTCGAAACCACGGTAAGTACCAGGTACAAAGCTCCAAACGTTACCGATTGTACCGTTACCACCAGCCTGTAACATACCGAAACGAGCATTAAAGTTTTCGTTTGCTTTGAATTTCAGCGCTGCTTTGTAAACTTTAAGCTGCTGACCATCACCTGCACCCCAGTCTAGGTTGTTACAAGTTGAGATTTCGTTACATAGGTAGCCTTCGTTTGAATTGTAAAGACTATCGTTGTAAAGATCGCCAGAGTAGTAAGCCGCAACATCTGCGCCCACCCAACCATCGTGGTAGCCAGAAGTGAAGTCTAAAATTGCGTTGTAAGAAGAGTAGTTTAGACGACTCCAACGGTCACCATTTTCACCGCCGGGCTTACCTGTTGTACGAGTTCGTGAACGAGTATCAACTATGAATAATGCATTCAGACTTGAGTCTTGCATAAATTCGTTCACTTTCTCTACGTACTCGCCACCTGCTGCACTTTCAGTAGACGCTGTAGCTGGAGCGACAGCAACAACACCAAACATTGCTGCGGTTAACGCTGAAACCTTAAAAAATTTGTCCATGGAAAAACTCCTAAAAATGGATATAGCTGTATTTTTCTATCTCACCTTTAGTTGGCCGCCGAAGGAGAGAAGTAAATTCCTGATCAAACCTCATTATTTCTAATTTGGCTTTTTTTAGTTCCTGCATACACACCGTGTATCCACGTGATTAAGACTAACTTCGCAGCTAAAAACATCCAAATGGAACTTATTTTTTTTCTAAAAAAATATGAGCCACTCCAAAGTTCCATATAACTTATTGATCCAGATCTTATTTTTAACAACATCAACACAACACAATAAATTATTATTTAAAATCAAACACTTAAATTAAACTTAAAAGTATCAACTTGAAGTCACTCGCAGACTAAAAAAGCCAAAAAAACCAATAACCCAAGGTTCGATCTTGATCACTGAAAAGAACAAAGGCATCAATTACTCAATAAAAAAACACTTAATTATGAACAAGAAAAAGCCCCACATGCTTACCATACGGGGCTTTTAGTTATTTTTTAGCTTTTTTGAGAAGACTTAATTCATCAGTTCGAGTAAGTCTTGTTCTGTTTTAATTTCGATACCCAGTTCTTGTGCCTTTGCGAGCTTCGAACCTGCATTTTCACCAGCAAACAAAATATCGGTTTTCTTAGAAACACTACCCGTCACTTTAGCCCCCAGTGCTTGGAGGGCTTCTTTGGCTTCTGTACGCCCCAGTTGAGAAAGTGTTCCCGTTAATACTACTGTTTTACCTTCTAATGGTAATTCCCCCACCTGCTCAGTAGTATTAATCTCTGGCCAATGAATTCCTTGTTCAAGCAAATCTTTAACCACCGCTTGGTTCTGTTCTTCACTAAAGAAAGTCGTAATATGTTGAGCAACCACAGCACCGATGTCTTGCACTTCAATCAACTGCTCTTCGGTAGCATTTTGGATCGCTCCCAACGTTTTAAAGTGCATTGCTAAGTTTGCTGCGGTTGCCTCGCCAACTTCACGGATCCCCAGTGAATACAAAAACCGAGGTAACGTTGTCTCTTTGGATTTTTCTAACGCATTCACAATATTCTGCGCAGACTTTGGCCCCATGCGATCTAGTACGGTTAAAATCCCCGCTGATAACTTAAATAAGTCAGCAGGAGTTTTCACCATCTCACGATCAACAAGCTGCTCGATCACTTTATCGCCTAAACCGTCAACGTCTAACGCTTTACGAGAAACAAAGTGTTTTAGCGCTTGTTTGCGTTGGGCTTGGCAAACTAAGCCCCCCATACAACGTGTTACCGCTTCTCCTTCGATCCGCTCAACATGCGAACCACAAACAGGACACTGAGTTGGGAAAACAATATCTCGAGCTGTTTCTGGTCGACGCTCTTTGATGACAGATACGACTTGCGGAATAACATCGCCAGCACGGCGGATCACAACGTGATCACCAATCTTGACCTGCAGACGTTCTATCTCATCTGCGTTATGAAGCGTCGCATTACTTACCGTTACCCCGCCAACAAATACAGGCTCTAGTTTAGCAACAGGTGTAATCGCACCAGTGCGACCGACTTGGAACTCCACTTCATTCAGTGTCGTCATTTCTTCCTGTGCTGGGAATTTGTAGGCAATCGCCCAACGTGGAGCGCGAGCAACAAACCCCAGACGCTCTTGCACGGCAATATCGTCAATTTTAATAACGACACCATCGATCTCATAAGGGAGGGCATCACGACGCTGCAATATATCTTGGTAGTAAGCTTTTACATCCGCCAAGCTTTCAACTCGCTTAGTTTCCGGGCACATCGGCAGTCCCCAAGATTTGATTTGCAAAAAGCGTTCGTAATGACTTGCTGCCAATTCTGCGCCTTGCACCACGCCTACACTGTATGCATAGAAGCTAAGCGGACGAGAAGCCGTAATACGTGAATCCAATTGTCGTAAGCTACCTGCCGCAGCGTTACGTGGATTCACAAAGATTTTCTCGCCTTTCTTCCTTGCTAATTCATTGAGCTTTTCAAACCCAGCTTTCGGCATAAAGACTTCACCACGAACTTCAAGACGATTTGGCCAGTCATTACCCCTGAGTTTTAAAGGAATAGCTTTAATCGTACGCACATTCTCTGTGATGTTTTCACCCGTAGTACCATCGCCTCGAGTGGCCGCCTGAACTAACACGCCATTCTCATATAACAAACTTACGGCGAGTCCATCCAATTTAGGCTCACAACAGTATTCTTTCACACTCTGGCTGCCCACGCGCTCTTGTGCGCGCTTGTGGAAACTATCAAGTTCACTATCATCAAACGCGTTATCAAGCGAAAGCATCGGTACTTCATGTGTCACTTGGCTAAACGCAGAAAGAGGTTGTCCACCGACACGTTGGCTTGGCGAGTCTACGGTTATTAAGTCAGGGTTCTCAGCTTCAATATCCAGTAACTCTCGCATTAAACGGTCGTACTCGGCATCAGGGATCTCTGGGTTATCTTCCACGTAGTAACGCACAGCGTGGTAATGCAACGACTCTTTTAGTTCTTCTAGTCGCTGAAGTACTGATTCAGACATAGTAAAGCCCCGTGTATTTTCAATCGGTGAGGTTGGGAAATCCAAGAAAAAGGGCTCCATCCGGAGCCCTATTATTATTTGCTGTTAAGATTATGCGTTAGCGGCAGTAAACTCAACTATTTGACGTCGATAAGATGCTAAACGATCTGGCGTCATTAAGTTGCGCTGGTCATCAAGTACGTTACCACCTAAGTCATCAGCAATTTGCTGCGCAGTTCGAAGCATTAAGTTGAAGTTCTGTTCAGCCTCGCCATAACAAGGCAATGTCATGAAGAATGAAATACCCTTCGTTGTAAACTCAGCAGGATCAGCATGCTCAAACGTACCAGGGTGCATCATATTGGCGACGCTAAACAGCACTTTGCCGTTACCGGACAAGTCGACATGACGGTGGAAAATATCCATCTCGCCATAAATTAAGCCGTTTTGTTGCATACTCTCAAATAAAGCAGTACCAACAAATGGCTCTTCACCAGCACAGTGCACATTCAATACAATCACTTGCATTTCAGGTTCTGGCTTTGGCTCTTCCTTAGGCTCTGCAACGACAGGCTCACTAACCGTTTCGACTTGCTGTTCTTTCTTCGTAATATCAAACGCGGCGGGAATAACGTCTTCTTCCACAGCAGGCTGGAATGGCTCTTCAGCTACTGTTGCTTGAACAACAGGCTCAACGTCCTCTTCTTTATCTTTTTCTGCAACAAATGAAGGGATGTCATCCGGCTCCTGCTGCGTCTGTTTGACTTCAGATGGACCACCGAATAACGGGTCAGATTCAAACTTGTTGTCGAAAGAGCTCGCCATCCCAAAATCTGGTTCTTTGCGATCTTTGCGAATGATCTCAAAGTCATCTTCAGGAGCGGGAGCGAAGTCTCGTTCTTTTTCAACAAGATCATTTTTGTCTTCTTGGTCAACATCCAGCTTACCAAGTGGCTTGTTACCAAACTTTGCTTTGCCTTCTTTTTTACTGCTCCATAAACCATGAAACAGTAATGCCGCGATGGCTAATGCGCCAACAACAATGAGTACGAATCGCAATTCCTGCATTATTTACTCTCAATATACTTGTTTTTACTACTCGCAGTTCCTTGAGCAGCAACCCAAGTGCAATAAATCTGAATGATACGTTTACTTTACCAAAACTATATGTAGATTTAGAACAACTTAATGCAAGAAGTTCCGTTTTTTGTTGTGATTCTTGCCACGATTCCACTTAACAAGACGTCATTTGTCAGGGCATTGAAAGAAAAGTCCTCACAGGTACAATGAGTTTTCATTTACACGAAGCCAAAATAGACATGAAGCAAAACAATCAGCAGAGAACCGGGTTCGGTTATTTTCTATACGGGATACAATTGGCACTTGCCCCTAAAATCAGGCGCTTTGTCATCTTACCTCTACTTGCAAATATCTTGCTTGTAGGTGGTGCCATCTTCTATCTATTTTCAAACCTTAATATATGGATAGAAGGCTGGATTGGGCAGCTGCCTGAGTTTTTATCCTGGTTAACTTACACTCTTTGGCCTTTACTCGCTCTGACGATACTCGCTACCTTCTCCTATTTTTTCAGCACGCTCGCGAACTTTATCGCCGCGCCATTCAATGGCCTCTTGGCTGAAAAAGTGGAAGAGTACTTAACGGGACAAAAAGTAAATGATGATGGTTTCACTGCCGTCCTGAAAGATGTTCCTCGCGTTTTAGCTCGTGAGTGGAGAAAGCTCCTTTACATTTTACCTAAAGCAATAGGCCTATTCCTGTTATTGCTCATCCCTGCCCTTGGACAAACAGTAGGCCCATTTTTATGGTTTATCTTTACCGCCTGGATGCTCGCGATTCAATATTGTGACTACCCGTTTGATAACCACAAAATCCCATTTAACGACATGCGTTACAAATTGAAACAAAAGCAAGGTAAGGCCTATGGCTTTGGGGTATTGGTGTCTGTATTTACGACGATCCCAATTTTGAACCTCATTGTCATGCCTGTAGCAATATGTGGTGCAACCGCTATGTGGGTCGCGGAGTTTAAGCACCAACGATAGTCGATTAGAGATTAAGGAAAGGGATCAGCGCCAGCTTTTCCCTTTTCTTTTATCAAGTTCTGGGCCAACCTAATAAGATATAACTTTTTAATCCTTTTCCCTTTTTTTCATACCGCATATTCTTCTATCCATATTCACACAACGTGTAATGAAGGAACATCACTATGAGCAAAATCTACGAAGATAACTCTCTTACTATTGGTAATACACCTCTCGTTCGTCTAAACAAAGTAAGTAAAGGCAAAGTTCTCGCGAAAATTGAAGCGCGTAACCCTAGCTTCAGTGTTAAGTGCCGTATCGGTGCAAACATGATTTGGGAAGCAGAGAAAGCGGGGCTTCTTAAGCCAGGTGTAGAGCTTGTAGAACCTACCAGTGGTAACACAGGTGTTGCTCTAGCATTCGTAGCGGCTGCTCGCGGTTACAAGCTAACATTGACCATGCCTGAATCAATGAGCCTAGAACGCCGTAAGCTACTAAAAGCACTAGGCGCGAACCTTGAGCTGACTGAAGCGGCGAAAGGCATGAAAGGGGCGATTGCTAAAGCAGAAGAAATCGTAGCAAGCAACCCTGAGAAGTACCTACTTCTTCAACAATTTGACAACCCAGCGAACCCAGAAATCCACGAAAAGACTACGGGCCCTGAGATTTGGGAAGCGACAGACGGTGAAATCGACGTATTCGTTGCTGGTGTTGGTACGGGCGGTACTATTACAGGTACTAGCCGTTACATCAAAGGTGAAAAAGGCAAAGCCATCACTTCTGTTGCAGTTGAGCCAGCAGAGTCTCCGGTTATTGCACAAGCACTTGCTGGCGAAGAAATCCAACCTGCCCCACACAAAATTCAAGGTATCGGTGCTGGTTTCATCCCTGGTAACCTCGATTTAGACATTATTGACCGTGTTGAGCAAGTTACCTCAGAAGAAGCGATTGAGATGGCTCGTCGCCTAATGGAAGAGGAAGGTATCCTAGCTGGTATCTCATCTGGCGCAGCGGTTGTTGCAGCGAACCGACTTGCGGAACTACCTGAATTTGAAGGAAAAACAATTGTAACTGTCTTGCCAAGTTCCGGTGAGCGTTACCTAAGTACAGCACTCTTTGCAGGTATCTTTACCGAAAAAGAGAACCAACAATAATATGTGTTCAAATCAATTTTTAGTTTAAAAAAGCCCCGTTTAGGGGCTTTTTTGTTGATCCCTGCCCTACCTTTGGTAATATCAGGGTGTTTTATTTCTAGCTTCAAAATAAAGAAGCAGAACACAAAAAGGTTTCAAAGTGATTACGCACGCAAACAGTTGCGTAGTTACCAAACTTTTGACTAGTATCAGAACTGACGCGCTTTGAACTCTTCCCGTGCTAGCGCACAAGATGTAAAGCAGTTAAGCTAAAATCTGGTCACAAACTAACAAAAAAATACATTTATTGGGGTATATCACATGTACGAGAAGCAAGTAGAAATCACAGCAGAAAACGGCCTTCACACTCGTCCAGCTGCACAGTTTGTTAAAGAAGCAAAAGCATTCGACGCAGACATCACTGTGACTTCTAACGGTAAAAGCGCTAGCGCTAAGAGCCTGTTCAAACTACAAACACTAGGCCTAGTAAAAGGTACTCAAGTTACTATTTCTGCTGAAGGCCCACAAGCTCAGCAAGCAGTTGACCACCTAGTTGCTCTAATGGACCAACTACACTAATCCGGTCTCCTACTCCAGAAGCCATTTTGTGAAAGCAAAATGGCTTCGTTGGAAATAGGCTCAAAACTAAGCTAAAACTATTCGTTAGCGCACCCATTATTCTCCCGTTTTATAAAGTTGACCAAACTTAAGGTAAGGCTATGATTTCAGGCATCCTAGCATCTCCTGGTATTGCAATCGGTAAAGCACTACTACTTCAAGAAGATGAAATTGTCCTAAACACAAACACTATTTCTGACGATCAAGTAGAAGCTGAAGTTCAGCGTTTCTTTGACGCTCGTAACAAATCTGCAGCTCAGCTAGAAACTATCAAGCAAAAAGCGCTTGAAACGTTTGGCGAAGAAAAAGAAGCGATCTTTGAAGGTCACATCATGCTTCTTGAAGACGAAGAGCTAGAAGAGGAAATCCTAGCACTTATCAAAAACGACAAAATGACTGCTGATCACGCTATCCACTCAGTGATCGAAGAGCAAGCATGTGCTCTTGAGTCTCTAGACGACGAATACTTAAAA
This sequence comes from Vibrio sp. 947, assembly GCF_033339115.1. NCBI lineage: Bacteria > Pseudomonadati > Pseudomonadota > Gammaproteobacteria > Vibrionales > Vibrionaceae > Vibrio > Vibrio sp. 947. The sequence goes on from NZ_JAWOTX010000012.1 coordinate 161,653, forward strand.
GAGCGTGCAACTGACATCCGCGATATCGGTTCTCGTTTTGTTAAGAACGCACTAGGCATCAACATTGTTTCGCTTAGCGATATCAACGAAGAAGTAATTCTTGTTGCTTACGACCTAACGCCATCTGAAACTGCACAAATCAACCTAGACTACGTGCTTGGTTTTGCTTGTGATATCGGCGGTCGTACTTCTCACACTTCAATCATGGCTCGCTCACTTGAGCTTCCAGCTATCGTTGGTACTAACGACATCACGAAGAAAGTTAAGAATGGCGACATGCTGATTCTTGACGCAATGAACAACAAGATTGTTGTTAACCCATCAGAAGCTGAGCTAGAAGAAGCGAAAGCGGTTAAAGCAGCATTCCTAGCTGAAAAAGAAGAGCTAGCGAAACTGAAAGACCTACACGCAGAAACGACTGACGGTCACCGTGTAGAAGTTTGCGGTAACATCGGTACAGTGAAAGACTGTGACGGTATCCTTCGTAACGGCGGTGAAGGTGTTGGTCTGTACCGTACTGAATTCCTATTTATGGACCGTACTGCGCTACCAACTGAAGAAGAACAGTACCAAGCGTACAAAGAAGTTGCGGAAGCAATGAACGGTCAAGCTGTGATCATCCGTACTATGGATATCGGCGGCGATAAAGATCTCCCATACATGGATCTTCCAAAAGAGATGAACCCATTCCTAGGTTGGCGCGCTGTACGTATCAGTCTGGATCGTCGTGAAATCCTTCGTGATCAGCTACGTGGCATTCTACGTGCTTCTGCACACGGCAAACTGCGTATCATGTTCCCAATGATCATCTCTGTCGAAGAAATCCGTGAGCTTAAGAAAGCGATCGAAGAGTACAAAGAAGAGCTACGCGCTGAAGGCCACGCGTTCGACGAAAACATCGAAATCGGTGTTATGGTTGAAACTCCTGCTGCTGCTGCGATCGCACACCACTTAGCGAAGGAAGTGTCTTTCTTCTCTATCGGTACAAACGACCTAACTCAGTACACACTAGCGGTTGACCGTGGTAACGAGATGATTTCTCACCTATACAACCCACTATCACCTGCTGTACTTACTGTGATCAAGCAAGTTATCGACGCTTCTCACGCAGAAGGTAAATGGACTGGTATGTGTGGTGAACTTGCAGGTGACGAGCGTGCAACACTTCTACTTCTAGGTATGGGTCTGGACGAGTTCTCAATGAGCGGTATCTCTATCCCTAAAGTGAAGAAAGTAGTTCGTAACTCTAACTTCGCAGAAGTGAAAGCAATGGCTGAAGAAGCCCTTTCTCTACCGACAGCAGAAGAAATCGAAGCCGTGGTAGAAAAGTTTATTGCTGAGAAAGCTCAGTAATCGGTAGTACCAAGTAATTCAATACTTAATGGCCATTAGACGGCGAAAAAAGTCGTCTAATGAGCTATATTGGTATACTATAATTCGACAGAATAAAACCAAACCTTAGGAGCATGACACAATGGGTCTGTTTGACAAACTTAAGAAGCTTGTATCTGATGACAGCGCTGACGCTGGTGCTATCGAAATCATCGCGCCACTTTCTGGTGAGATTGTAAACATCGAAGACGTGCCAGATGTTGTTTTCGCTGAGAAAATCGTTGGTGACGGTATTGCTATCAAGCCAGCAGGCAACAAAATGGTAGCTCCTGTAAACGGTACTATCGGTAAGATCTTCGAAACTAACCACGCGTTCTCTATCGAGTCTGACGACGGTGTTGAGCTTTTCGTTCACTTCGGTATCGACACAGTTGAACTAAAAGGCGAAGGCTTCACGCGTATCGCTGAAGAAGGTCAAACTGTTAAAGCTGGCGACACTGTAATTGAATTCGATCTAGCTCTTCTAGAAGAGAAAGCGAAGTCAACGCTAACTCCAGTTGTTATCTCTAACATGGACGAAATCAAAGAGCTAAACAAGCTTTCTGGTTCTGTAACTGTTGGTGAAACTCCAGTTCTACGTGTAACTAAGTAATTTTTACTTAATCGAACACGAAAAAAACGCTGCCATTGGCAGCGTTTTTTATTCCCTGAAATTTTTTTCTGATCGACTTACATCAATGAAACCCGCTCAGCTAAGTAATCCAAGTGCCGAACTCGGCCTTTGCTTTGCCTGAGCCAATAATGCTGTTGTCGCATCTTGGAGGACTTGAGAACGCACCATTTCCGTAGATTCTCTTGCGAAGTCTGTATCTCTTATTCGACTCTTGGACTCTGTAACACTCCGATTCACAGTATTTAAGTTATCCATCGAGCCGTTTACACGGTTCTGAAAGCTGCCAATTTCACTTCGGTGCGAATCAACGTACTTAATTGCTGCATCAATCACCCCAACTGAAAGCTGAGCCTTACCTGCCGTCGACATATCAATGTCATCCATTGTGACTAATTGACCAGCGCTCACATCAAGCTCATCCGCTAAACTCCCTTCGAGAACCACACCCTCTGGCGCCTTCATCGTAGAAGCGAAGAATTGCAGTTCGTTGTTTTCCGTTACTGAAGCATTCACTATCGATTGTTGAGTATTGATGTAAGTGGCGACCTGTTCTATACGGTCACCCAATTTGAGTCCAATGGATTCCGTTTGGGTTTGCCCTTTACTGTCTTGGTATTCGACTTTGAGAGTTTGGTTATCTTTAGTGACTCGCCAATCTTTATCGACCGCATCACCAACATAATGCTGCCCTCCCATCTCTGGGATATGGCTACGCATGTTACGTAACGTCAAAGAGATTGAATTAGCGTTCGCGCCAATATGGAAACTTTGTGAACCGTAAGATCCATCAAACAGGTTTTTATCCGCAAATGTTGTCGTGATCGCGACACGATCAACCTCATCTTGCAGCGCTACGACCTCATATTGAATACTTTGCCGATCACTTGAGTCATAACTGCCGTTTGCTGCTTGAAGCCCCAGAGAGCGTAAGCGTTGCAATATGTCACTGCTTTCGTGCAATGCTCCCTCCGCTGTTTGAGCAACAGAAAAAGCGTCGTGTGCATTTCTTAAGGCGACATCAAGCCCTCTCGTTTGTACATGGAGAGTATTCGATATCTGTAAACCTGCCGCATCATCGCTCGCCGAGTTGATTCGAAACCCCGAAGTTAGGTTGCGTTGTGACTCAACATTTTGCGCAGCTGCTTGACTCAGGTGTCTCTGCGCCACCATCGCAGAAACATTGGAATTTAAAGAGATCATCTAATCGATATGAATGCCTTATCGAACATACTGTCAGGACACATCTGAATCGTTATAGCCAATAAGCAAAAAGCCAGGGATGAGCCTGGCTTTGGTTTCTTGCTTTGTTAAATTGATTAACCTAGCAGACTTAGCGCTGAGTTAGGCGCTTGTTTCGCTTGCGCTAGAATTGAGCTTGACGCTTGCGATAAAATTTGTGATTTGGTCATTGCCGTCGTTTCTTTCGCGAAATCTGTATCTTTGATACGGCTCTTCGACGCATTCACGTTCTCGTTAATGTTGTCCAAGTTGCTGATTGCGTGGTTGAAACGGTTCTGGAAAGCACCCAGCTCTGCGCGGTGGCTATCTACGTATTTCAGTGCCGCATCGATGATAGCAACAGATTCTTGTGCGCCACCAACTGAGGTTACGTCGATAGTATCTACCGTTACTTTTTTGCCTTCGCCCAGACCTAGTTCACCAGATAGACCGCCTGAAAACTCGACCTCGCCCTCAACTTTGTTGTTGCCAGCGAAGATTTGCAGTTTACCATCTTGGTCTACTGATGCTTTCACTAGGTCAGTTTGGCCGTTAATGTAAGTCGCAAGCTCTTCGATATCGTCACCCGCTTTTGCGCTGATGTTGATTTCTTGCTCTTGGCCGTAGCTGTCCGTTAGGTTGATTTTTAGGTCATTCTTGCCTTGGGCAACGTTCCAATCTTTACCTTTACCGCTTTCTGCTTGGTAGCTTACACCGCCCATCATTTTGTTGTCTGAGCGCATGTCTTTTAGCTCAAGCATTACCGCTTCGCCGTTATCCGCACCGATTTGGAACGATTTCGCGCCGTGGGTACCGTTTAGCAGCTTGTTACCACCGAAAGAGGTTGTTTCTGCGATGCGGTTTAGTTCGTCGTTGAGTGCGGTCACTTCTTCTTGAATCGCAACACGTTCTGCTTTCGAGTTTGAACCGTTTGCTGATTGCAGAGACAAGTCACG